>JALZOC010000064.1 GCA_030857365.1 Acidobacteriota bacterium | reverse complement strand
ATCCTGCTCGGGCACATACGGTCGATACGTCTTTGCCATCGCCGCGAGCGTAGTACGATTCCGGACCGTTCGCAATCACTTTTGGCGATTACTCGGTCACGCTCCTAGAGGCGACTCGGCGCATTTTTGCGAGTCGCGGGGCAATCAAGCTCATCGGAGGCGAGATGGGGAAAGAAGGGTGTACCCGTCGAGCCTACATGGTTCCCAGTTTGCTGTAGTTCTCAGGTCACTTAAGGAGGACAACAGCAATGCAGAACGACAACAACAACGCGATTTCCGTACTCAACAACCTCATCGAGACGTGCAAAGATGGCGAGCTCGGCTTCAAGACGGCCGCCGAGGGTCTCAAGAGCGCCGATATCAAGACCAAGTTCCTCGAGTATTCGCGTCAGCGCGGCGAGATGGGGCGCGAGCTTCAGGCCGAAGTGCGAAGGCTGGGTGGCGATCCGGAGAAGTCAGGCAGCATGAGCGGTTCGATCCATCGTGGCTGGCTCGACATCAAGTCGGTCATTACGGGTAAAGACGATCATGCGATTCTGGCCGAAGCCGAGCGCGGCGAGGATGTGGCCAAGTCGGCGTATGAGAGCGCATCGAAGGAGACGCTGCCGGGTACCGCGCAGACTATCGTTCAGCAGCAGGCGGTCAAGGTGCGGCAGGCGCACGACCACGTCCGGGACCTTCGGGACCGGGAGAAGGTCGCCCGCTAGTTCATCAGCCCGTCGAGTCCACCAGCTCGGCGGGCGTTCCGCTCTCGCAATGTGCAGGAACCGCCGCCCATCCGCGCGCGGACAATACGTACACGCCTCGGGCAGGCCGTTGTGGCGAACCCTCAGCCCCTGCCAAGCCGCTCTACGACTCTGCATCCCAAATTTGCTGACGATCGACCCATTCGCGTCTGGTCGCGCCGGGCCACCTGGGCGGGGTGCGGGGTCGCCAGGTCAGTGCTCCGCAGCTTCAGATCAAGTCCGATATTTGTATACAGATTTCGGACACGCCGCGTATCTGAGGCGGGCCAATCGGCCTCCAACCCGTTCAGGGGTAGGGAATTGAGCGTCGTGGTCCCTCAGGCTGCCATGATCAGGTAGTTGCGAATTCCGTCCCCGACAGCTCATTCCGGATTCTGTCCCCCCGTGCGGCGGCCCTGCCTGCAGCCGCACCCGAGTCGCACCCGCGCTTCACGCGGCTGACCTGGACCGGAGGGCTGAACACCGATCCCGCGATTTCGCCCGACGGCGCTCTCGTGGCGTACGCATCGGATGCCGCAGGCGAGTCGAGCTTCGACATCTGGCTGCAGACGATCGCTGGTGGCGATCCGCTGCGCATCACAAGCGATGGTGCCGACGAGGTCGAACCGTCCTTCTCGCCGGCCGGCTCGAGGATCGTGTTCTCGCGTCGCGACAAGGGCTTGTACACCGTCGGCCCCATGGGCGGCGAACCGAAGCAGATCGTGTCGGAGCCGTGGCCCCGAACACCCCGCTTTTCACCGGACGGGCGCTGGATCGTGTACTGGACCGGCTTTCCCGCCTCGGTGATCGCCGGCGGCATCCCAGGAGCCGTGGGCAGCATCGCGATTGTGTCTGCGGAGGGCGGGGCGCCGCGCGAGGTCGCGACGGGCCTGGCGAGCGCGCTATACCCGGTGTGGACACCTGACGGCGAGCGCATTCTGTTTCTCGGCGAGGATGACGCGGCCGCCGAAAGCTTCGGCTGGTATCTGATCAGGACTGACGGCACTGGCCTGGTGAAAACGGGAGCCCTTGCGGCGATACACGCGGCAGGTCTCCGGGCCGGTCCACCAATTCCCACGGCGTGGACCGGTGAGGGTGTGCTGTTTGCCACCAACGAGGCGGAAAACTCGAATGTCTGGCGCATCCCCATCGCGCCGGATACCGGGAGGCTGGCGGGCCCTGCCGAGCCACTCACGTCCGGAACTCGGCAGGCGAGTCGCTACCAGGCGAGGGCTGTCGCGCCGAAGCGCGCGACCGATCAGGCACGCGAAGGCGGACCTTAGATTCTGCGATCTGCGAATGAGTGTCGCGCAGTAGAACCTGCGTACTCCTCGTCATAGCCAGCCCATCGGCCACATATCTTGCGATGGTCTGATCCCTGCTTTCACTTGTGGAATGCATGGAATCGGAAAACGCTTTGTGTACATCCTCCGCAGCGCCGTGGACCCTGAACGGCGGTACGTCGGAATTGCAAGCAACGTCAAGATCGGTTGCAATGGCACAACACTCGCCCCTGCGGGTACACACGAGGACACCGACCGTGGACCATCGGCGTCGTCATCGAATTCCCGACCGAACAGGAAGCCGTTCGCTTCGAGAAGTACCTGAAGTCCGGCTCCGGTCGCGCCTTCGCGTCCATCGGATCCACATGCCCGCCTGCGTGGGCCCTCAGGCAGCGGGCGAAGGTGTATTCGCGCGGTTGCTCGGTCGCTCTGGCGGCACGATGAAAGCCGGCGGCGCGACGCTCGACTCGCCCGGTTCCGATTTCAGAGCACCTTCAGGTTGCCGTCGCCGCGCAGGCGGCTGCTTGCCGATAGTGCATGCAATGCCTATAATAAATGCATGCAGTATACCATCCGTGGCATTCCGGCGGCTGTCGACACCGCCCTGCGCGAGCGCGCGCGTTCGGCCGGCATGAGCCTCAACGAAGCCGCCGTCGATGCGTTGGCAGAGGGCTCCGGCATGGCCGGCAGCCGGCGAAAGCGCCGAGATCTCGGTGACATCGCCAAAACATGGAAGGCCGAGAAGGCCGTCGCAGCGGCGCTCGCCGATCAGGACCGCGTGGACGAGGATCTCTGGCGGTGAGGGTTGCTCTCGATACGAATCGATACGTCGACCTGTGCAAAGGAGTCGCAGGGACCGTCGCCCTCCTGGAGGAAGCCGAGGCGGTCCTGCTGCCATTCGTCGTGGTCGGCGAGCTTCGGGCCGGCTTCGCGCACGGTCGTCGGCAGACCGACAACGAACGAATCCTGCGACGTTTCCTCCTGAAAGACGGCGTGCGTGTCCTCTTTGCAGACGATCAGACGACTCACCACTACGCATCCGTCTTTCGCCAGCTCCGGAAGCAGGGTACGCCGATTCCCACGAATGACATGTGGCTGGCGGCGCTCGTCCTGCAGCACAATCTGGCCCTGCATGCGCGAGACAAACATTTCGACCACCTGCCGCAGATTGTTCGTGTTTGAGCATCCTGGCTTCGGGTCCCGACCTCGCTTCCTCGGCCGGCGCCCTCATGGGCCGAGCCAGTACGCTTCTGCCGGACGGATTACCTCGATCACTCCGCAGGCCGGGCGCCCAGGAGACCAAGTCATGAGGCACCGCGTCCACCCTCGCCACAAATCCGGGGGCCCGACCGGAACTATCAACTTCCGCGTGCTCGAGGGAGTGCTGCTGCGGGCAAACCCGGGGATGTCGGGGTCGCGCGCACTCGAGGCGCGCCGCGGGCCGGCGCTTGCCGTCCCGTAGGGCGAGAGCCCGCACGCCTGGCCGCATCAGTCTTTCGCCTTCCCAGCACTTCCGAGCTGAAGGCTCGAGACAGGCTCATGTCCGACGTCTCACTTCCGCATGAACGCCTCCACTTCGGCCGCGACGCGCGCGGGCTGGTCGATCTGGATGAAGTGGGCGCTGTCCTCGATTCTCACCAGACGCGCGCCTGGCGCGTTCGTGAAGGACAGCCGCACGGCGCTTTCGAACTGCTCGGGCGGAATCGGTGCGTTCGGTGGAATGACGTAGAGCACCGTCATCGGCGCCGTAATGCGCGGGAGCTCAAATCGAAGGTCGGTGACGAGTCCCTCGTGAAATGCGATTGGCGACTGTCGGACGGTGGCTGTCGCGTGGTATTGAAGAAGCACCGAGCGCATCGTTTCGGTGCGAGTCATGGCGGCGATCATCTGTTCGATCAGATTCCGGGACGAGCCTGACGGATCGGCAAGAATCTGCGCGCGCATCTGGTCGGCCATCGGCCGAACGCCTTCCGCCGTGATTCCCGGCGGGCCGAACATGACGCCCATGAAGGGCGTCGTGTCAACGACCATGAGGCGTCACACTCTGTCGGGATGTCGCGCGGCGAGCATGATGCCGATCGAGCCGCCCCCACCCGCGGCGGGCGCAGGATCAGGCGGGGTGTTTCGAGCCGCAGGTCGTCGACGTGTGGCATACCTTGTCGAGGTGCGGCTAACCTCGGCGCCTTGTCGCGACGAACTCACGCCGTCGACGACCGCGGCTGATCGCGAACATCAATGCCGCAATCGCCATCGAGCCGGCAACGAGCCCCATCGTGGAGCCCACCGGGTCGGGAACCGCGGGGGGAATCTCCGCGACGCCGCGCTCGTCGGCGCGAGCGGGCTGTTCGACGTACCGCCCATGCTCCGGCCGCCTGAATGAACCCGCGAAGGCGTCCAAGACGCCGGCAACGTGATCGCCCGCCATCGGGAGGCCGTGTCCCGCAGCGACAGTGTGCGGGCGGAGTTCGGCCAGTCGTTGAATGCTCGCGGTGGCCGCATCCCAGTCCGTCGTGAAGGGCGCGGGCGGCCATCGCAACTCAAGAGGCATGGTGATCGTCGTAATCCAGGACTCCTGATTCATCGTGGCCAGCGCGTCACCCGCGAGGAGGACGCGATCCCTTTCACGCCACAGCGAGACGTGCCCTGGCGTGTGTCCGGGCGTGTGCATCACGCGCCATTCACGAACGAACGGAACACGGTCTTCCGAGAGAGGCTCCACGCGGCCGGCGAGGTCCATCGCGCCTGTTGGAAACGCACGCGACATCATGGCCAGCGCGCCTCCCACAGTGGGGTCTTGCGGCGGATAAGCGGAACGATCCGTGACGTAGGGCAGCTCGAGCGGATGCACGAAGAGCGGGACACTCCAGTGCTCGGCGAGAGAGGCCGCCGCCCCCGCATGGTCGAAATGTCCGTGTGTCAGCACAATCCCCTGGGGCGGCGAATGGGCTCCATAGCGTTTCGCGGCCGCCCGCCGAATCAGCGCGGCGCCGACTCCCCGCAGGCCGGTATCGACAAGGAACCATCCCCCGGCAGGCTCGTTCGGCGTGATATCGACGAGGTACGCGTTTACGAATACGATCGGAACGCGGACAATCCCTGGCGGCAGCTGCTCACTCATGTTTACTTCCCTCGCCTGCTACTTGGCGTCGACGGCGCCGTGAACGTGCCGACCAATTCCCCCGCCCCTCGAGGGTCGGACGAGTCTGGCTCATCAGCGGCCCGACACCTGTAACCAGGGCGAGTACAGGCAACAATGCACGCGTCATGTCACGGGTTGTGCAAGAAGCGAATCCAGGGCCGATGACGCCTTCCCGATGCGCACTTCATTCCAGCGAAGTCGAATGACCCTGAGAATCGCCTACCAGTGGCTACGCCGATGCTCACGAGGGGCAGCGATTACCAACCCGACGAGCGCCCGTCTTCGGCCGCTGTTGATACCAGGTGCGAGCACGCGGAACCTCGTCAGCATGTAGTTTGCAGGCCCTCGATTGAGGTGCGGATGACCAAATACCGCAAATCGGCTTCAAAGAAGGTCGCGTCAGCGGTCCGGTATGCCGTAGTTGGATTGGGTCACATCGCACAGGTGGCGGTGCTGCCTGCGTTCGCCCACGCGAAACGGAATTCCCGGCTTGTCGCGCTGGTGAGCGACGACGCCACCAAGCGGAAGGTACTTTCAAGTACCTACAAGCTCGAGCATACGTACTCCTACGACGAATACGACGCGTGCCTGGAGCAGGTGGACGCGGTCTATATCGCCCTCCCCAACTCGCTGCACGCCGAGTACACCATCCGGGCCGCGAAGGCCGGAGTACACGTGCTGTGCGAGAAGCCCATGGCCGTCACCGTCGACGAATGTCAGCGGATGATCGACGCGTGCGAGGAGCACGGCGTCAAGCTCATGATCGCGTATCGCCTGCACTTCGAAGAGATCAACTTGAAGGCCGTCGACCTTGTTCGACGGGGCCGGATCGGCGAGCCGAAGTTCTTCAACTCGTCGTTTGCGATGACCGTGCGACGAGGCGACATCCGAACGAAAAGGGACATGGGCGGTGGGACGCTGTACGACATCGGCGTGTATTGCATCAACGCCGCGCGCTATTTGTTCCGCGCCGAGCCCACCGAGGTCATGGCGATCTCCGTGAACAGCGGCACCGCGAAGCTCGCCGAGATCGACGAGTCCACCGGTGCACTGCTTCGATTCGACGGCGAGCGCGTCGCCGCATTCGTCACGAGCTTCAACGCCACGGACGTGGCATCTTATCGAATCGTGGGGACGAAGGGACAACTCCACGTCGATCCGGCATATGAATACGCGGAGGGGCTTGCGTACGAGCTGACCGTCGACGGTAAGACGACGCGCAAGCGTATCGGCAAGCGCGATCAATTCGCGCCGGAGCTGCTGTATTTTTCGGACTGCATCGTCAGGAATCGAGTACCCGAGCCGTCGGGAGACGAGGGGCTGCAGGACGTGAGAATCGTCCAGGCGCTCTACGAATCGGCCGAAACGGGCAAGGCCATTCGCGTTCCACCGTTCGAGCGTTCGAAACGACCGACGGGGCGGCAGCGCATCACGAAGCCAGGCGTCCGAAAGCCAGCCCTGGTGAAAGTACAGAGCGCAAGCGAGGACTGAGGTACCGGGGATGTATCCGCCGGCCTGTTCGCGCTACGCTCCCGCCTTTCGCGTGCGCTCCATGCGCCCGAGGTATCTGAGCAGGCCGACGTTCAAGGCGAACCGCATCACCTCGCCAGAATCCGTCGCATCGTGTCGCCGAAGACGATCTGCTTGATCACGTCTGGCCCAGAGTCGCCATTCGTCATCACGACCATGCCGGTTCCGCGCGCAATCGACGCCGCCGAGAATGAGTGAAAGCCGGGGTTGTCGCCGCCGTGCGCGATCACGTCACCCGTGTCCGTGTGTAGCACCTGCCAGCCGAGCGCCCATGAGCTCGGCGGAGTGTTGGAGACCTTCACCGCCGGACGAGTCATTTCGTCGAGACTCTTTCGGGTCAGGCGGAACGCGTCAGTCTCACGAGGCGCAATGACCTCGATGAGAAAGCGCGCGTAGTCCGTGGCCGTCGCAAACAGCCCCCCGGCCGCGGCATACCGCGCAGCATCGACGGCTGACGCATGGCCTTTCGCGAAAAACGCACCCTTTGCATCGTGCGGCCGCGCCGCCTTCGCTTCCAACAACTCGTTCCACACGTAGCCGCTGAACGTCATGCCGAACGGCGCCAGTACCTGCGCCTTCATGTAGGTGTCGATGTCCGTGGCGCACACCTTCAGGTCGCCCTCGTATGTGCCACATCGGGTTGGGTCCACGCGCCCCGTGAGATGGGTCACGACCGACTGCAGGTAGCTGTAGCCCTCGCCCGAGTACTGCCAGCGTTCGCCCGGCGTGAACCGAATGGCCATCGGTTGCGAAGCGCTCCGCCAGTTCGGCAGACCTGTCGTGTGGGATAGCACGCGGCGCGCGGTGATCTGCTCGAGTCTCGCGTCGTTGGCGACAATGCGTTCGGGCGTGTAGGCGGTGAGCTGCCGGTCGAGGTCGAGCACGCCTTTCTCGCAGAGCTTCATCACGGCGTAGGCGAACACCGGCTTGCTCATCGAGCCTGCTTCGAAAATCGTCTCGTCGTTGATCGGCGCCCCCGATGTCCTGTTTACAACGCCGAAATTGCGTGTCCATGCGATCCGCGCATCCCTGATGCCAACCATCGACAGGCCGGGCAGCGCGGCCTTCGCCATCAGTGCGGGGATGAGCTTCTGGATGTCTGCGAACACCGCGGTTGATCCGGCACCGGCCGCTGTCTGCCGCGGAGCGGCGGAAGCCGTGGCATCTGCCAGGGCGGGGAACAGCGACAGGCCGATGCCGGCCCGACCACTCGCCGCCAGGAACGTCCGTCGTCGCACACGTCGCATGATGGCCACCTCGAAAACGACAGGCTACTGCCTCGGCGCGTCGGGCGGTAGAGGAACTCGTGGGCCGACCTGCGTCGCGCCACGGGCTCCGAGCACGTTTGACGCGATCTCGGCTCCCAGGCAGCACCGCTCCGCCCGCGTGATCGCGTCGGGTTCGATTGGCAAAATCCGGGGTCTGAGGGGAGAGCTCCGCCAAGCGGCCAGCCAGCCCTTTTCTAATCGCCAGCGCAGACTCAACTTCAACGATATCAACGGGTTGGAAAGGACTCGGCCCAGTTCGAATCCCACACTCCCCTCAGCTTCTTGCCGGATTCTGAGCGGCGAGTGCGGCCACTGCGCAGGCTAGACTTATGCTTCCTTGTATCTTGTCGTTGGACGCGTTTCGTGCGTTGACGCATCCTGTCGGCGACAGCTCGATACTTCCTACGGTCGATTCAGGCCGCACGATAGCGTGGGCGTCGCCGGCATCTCTCATCGGGAGCCCGAACAGTTGCGCGGGGCGTGACCCGCATCGCAAGGCTGGGCCAGACGATGACCGCACGAGAGGTGTCGATGCGTGAAAGCTTTGTGGGCGTGGACGTGGCGAAGGCGGAGTTGGTCGTCGCCGGCCGACCGGAGGGCCCGACGTGGACGGCGTCCAATGACGCGGAGGGCATCGTGGGCACGGTCGCTCGGCTCCAGTCGCTGGGGCCGCGCCTCATCGTCCTGGAGGCGACCGGGGGGTACGAGCGGGCGGTGGTGGCGGCGCTGGCGGCGGCGGGCCTGCCGATCGTGGTTGCAGACCCCGGCAGGTGCGCGACTTCGCGAAAGCCACCGGCCAACTTGGTCGGGGTCGCACCGCTGGCGCGCGACAGTGGGACGCTGCGGGGCAAGCGCACCGTCTGGGGTGCCGGGCGCCGGTGCGGGCGGTGCTGTACATGGGGACCCTCGTGGCGACCCGCCGCAACCCGGTCATTCGCGCGGTCTACCGGCGCCTCGTGACGGCCGGCAAGCCGAAGAAAGTCGCGCTCATCGCCTGCATGCGCAAGCTGCTCACGATCCTCAACGCCATGATGCGGACGAACACCACGTGGCTGCAGAGCGCGAGCTGCCCGCTCGACTTTCAAGACAGTCGTCTTA
>JALZOC010000063.1 GCA_030857365.1 Acidobacteriota bacterium | reverse complement strand
TCCCGCGTACGAGCTCGCCACGGCGTCTCGATATGCCGGTTATCACATCGCGCTGACCGTCGCACTCGCGCTGGCGCCGCTGGCGGTCGATGCGCGGGAGGAGCACGCCTTCATCACGCAGTTCCTCGCGCACTGGGGCGGCGCGAACGTCGCCAAGCGGGAGCCGCGGAAGAAGAGCAAAAGGAAACGCGGCTAGAATTATCAGCTGACCGCGTCAGCTATCAGGACCCTCACCGAGTGCCTCGGCACCCGTGCCCCCGTATACTGCCCTCCTTCGTCCACCCACACCAAGGGGGCTGTATGCGCCGATCTCTTCGTCTCGAGCTGCGTTTTCTCCGCGTCTATGCCATCACCAGTTCGCTCGTGCTCCTGGTGCTCTGCACCGCCGCGTTCCGCCAGGGCACGGTTACCGGAAAGTTCGACGAGATCACCGTCGGACGGATGAACGTCGTCGACGCGGACGGCACCCTGCGGCTGGTGATCTCAAACAAGGACCGGATGCATCCCGGGATGATGGACGGCAAGACCATCGACCGTGCGCGCCCGGAGGCGGGGCTGCTGTTCTTCAACGAAGTGGGAGACGAGGTCGGCGGGCTGACATTCACCGGGCAGGAGGTGAACGGACGAGGACGCGCGAACGCCGGCATCATGTTCGACCAGTTCAAGCAGGACCAGACCATCGGCATCAGTTATTCGGAGACCGACGGTCGCCGAACCGCCGGCCTTCAGGTCTGGGACCGGCCCGATACGCGACTGAGCGAGCTGATCGAAAAGCTGAACGCAGCGAATCGGATCGCGGACCCCGCCGAAAAGGGAAAGGCCATGGCCGCCATCCGCGCCGCCGCCCCGCCGGCGCCGCGACGATTGTTCGCGGGCAAACTGCCGGACCGCTCCGCGACGGTGTCGCTCTCGGACGCCGCAGGAAAACCGCGGCTCACGCTGACAGTGGACGCGGATGGCAACCCGCGCATCGAATTCCTCGACCAACAGGGGAAGGTCGTGTCGCGGCTGCCGCAGAAATACTGATGGCGAGATGCGCCGCCAGCGAGCGTTTCGGCTTCAGATGGGTGCACGCCACGAGGATGGCGTTCAGCGTCGCCATCGGGGCCACGTAGGACCCGGTGATCGAGGAACTCTCGATCGACACCGCCAGATACCGATCGCAATGCCGGCCGAGCGGTCCGTCGCCGTTGTCGGTAATGCCGAACGTCGGCACACGGTTGCGGTGCGCGAGACGCGCGGCATCGACCGTTTCCTTGAGGCACTTCCTGAAGCTGATCGCGATCAACAGGTCCGTGCGGGTCAGGAACCGCACGTGGTGAAGCAGGTTGCCGGCGCTGCCCGTGGGCGCCTCCGCATCAAACCCCAGCGCGGTCAGGCCATAGGCCAGAAACCAGGACAGGGAGGCAGCGAGGTCGACGCCGACCACGACGATGCGCCGCGCACGATGGATCTGGCGCGCGACGCCAATCACCTGGTCCGGACTCAAGCCCGATTGCAGCGTACGCACCCGCTCGAGATCTTCGTGGAGGCTGTGGCGAACGCGATCGCGCAGGTCGAGATCCCTGCTCGCCCCGGCCTGCAGGACCGAATAGGGTGTCAGGGCGCGAAGAAAGTGTCCCCGGAGGTCGGTGGCGAAGCCGCTGAATCCTCCGTACCCCAGTGCCTGGACGGTTCGCACGATGGTGGAAGGATCGACGCCGTGCCGCCGCGCCAGTGCCCGGGACGACAGAAAGCAGCTTTCCTCGGCGTTCTCCAGGATCGCCTGAACCAGGCGGCGGCGCCTGTCGTTGAGCTGGGGTTGTGAGCGCAGGATACGCAGTTCGAGGGAGGATTGACCATTTGTCTGCATGGTGAAGATTAACCTTGTCCGCCGCAGCCGGACCGGGCCTAAGGCGGCGCCCGATGGGCTGTGCAACACATAATGCACTACGCATTCCGAAGGCGCCGCGTTTCTTTCGAGCCGGCCGTCTCCAGGAAACCGTTCGAGGGAGTCCGGATCATCGGATGAGAACCGTCGCGGGTCTCCAGCCTGTATACAGGTTCCGGCGGTTTTCCAGGGCGAGGACGCTGGCCGGTGGAAAACAGGTCCGGGGACCTGCGGCAAACACGGCGGCACGGATTTCGTAGGCAGGCACGCCGTGTCACCAGCTTCGTCGCCACCGCGTTGACACCGTGCATCACTCGGTGCATCATGCGCGCAGTGGAACACCGCGTCCTTGAGGAGTTTGACATGAGCATGAGAACGATCGTGTTACGTCTCGTCGTCAGTCTGTGTTCAGTGCTGCTGGCGGCTCCGGTCATGGCGCAGACAGCCACCACGGCCTCGATGTCCGGCCGCGTCACCGATGCGCAGGGGGCCGTGACGCCCGGCGCCACCGTGACCCTCACGGACCGCGCCACGGCTCAGGCTCGGACCGCGGTCACTGATTCACAGGGACGCTATGCCTTCTTCACGCTGCCTCCAGGCGTCTACAATCTGTCCGTGACGCTCGGCGGCTTCAAGACGGCCACGGTGGCCGGGCTCATCGTCGAGGCGACCCGGCCCGCCGTGCAGGACGTGGGCCTCGAGGTGGGCGGCCTCACCGACGAAGTGACGATCAACGCCACGGCCGAGACGCTCGTGATCAAGCGCGATTCGAGCGTCGGCAACACGATCGAGCGCCAGCGCCTCATGCTGCTGCCGAACCTGACGCGGGACGCCGCCAGCCTGCTCGCGCTCCAGCCAGGCGTCACGTCGACAGGTTTGTGACCGGCGCGCGGCAGGACCAGACCACGTATGCGGTCGATGGTATCGACATCTCCGACAACGTGATCGGTCAGACCTTCCGCACCGCCGTCCCCACGCCGGCCGAGTCGGTCGAGGAGTTCCGGATGACGGTGGCCAACCCCAACGCGACCTTCGGCCGATCGTCGGGCGCCCAGGTGTCGTTCGTCACCAGGCGCGGCACCAACAAGTTCGATGGCTCCGCGTATACCTATCTTCAGGACGACAAGTGGAACGCGACCCCCTGGCACACTAATCGCCTCGGCCAGCCAAAGCCGCCGCTCGAAGACAGACGGTACGGCGGATCGTTGGGTGGCCCGCTCGTGAAGGGCAGAACCTTCTTCTTCGGCCTCTTCGAGGCCCGTCGGGATCGCGGGACGACCAACGTCACCCGAACGGTGCCGACGGCGTCCCTCAAGCAGGGCATCCTCCAGTTCCGCGACGCCGGCGGCAACGTGCAGACGATCAACCCGCGCGATCTCGACCCCCGCGGAGTCGGCGCCAACCCCCTCATCCTGCAGTTGCTCGCCCTCTATCCCGCACCCAACGACTCCTCGGTGGGCGATGGGTTGAATACAGGCGGCTTCACGTTCGACGCCGCGACGCCGGTTGACGACAATCAGGGGATCTTCAGGCTCGACCATACGTTCACTTCGAACTGGCGGGTCGACAGCTCAGTCAACGTCTCGGACCGCAAGACGATCAACGCGGCTCAAGCCGACATCGTCAACCGTGTCGCGACGTATAACGTCCCGACGAAAGGGCGGGCGGTATCGGTGGGCCTGCTCGGTGTCCTCGGCTCGAACCTGACCAACGAGTTCCGCGTGGGCTACGTGAAGGACGATCGCGGCGCGATCCCCATCGACCCGGCGCCGCAGTTGCCGGGCCTCAGCATCGCGGTCGATCTCGCGGGGATCAACCTGAGTGAACCGATCGACGTCGGCACTCAGAACGCGCGGAAGCAGTTGTTCCCTCTGCAGACCTATCAGATCATCAACAACCTGACCTGGTTCAGAGGCAGTCATACGTTGCAGAGCGGATTCAACATCCGCCTGATGCACGAAGAGGACTTCCGCAACGACAAAGTCGTGGGATCGCTCAGCACCCCGGTGGCACAGGTTGGGGCCGGGTCGTTCAACCGGGTCCCGGCCGCCCAGCGTCCCGCCTTCATTGCCGCGGCCGACGTTGCGCGATACGACGCCCTCTACGCGGCGCTTCTCGGACAGGTCGATTCGTCCGCCTACCTCGCCACCCGCGACGGCAGTCTGCAGCCCAATCCGGTCGGCACCGGTCTGATCTCCCAATCGGACCTGAACGCCTACGAGTTCTACGCGGCGGACACCTGGCAGGTGAAACCAACCTTTACCTTGAACTTCGGCCTCACCTACAACTGGCAGACGCCGCCGGTCGAAAAGGATGGCCGCCAGACCCTTCTGACGTTCCAAGACACGGGCGAGCTCGTCAGTGCCCTGCAGTACCTGGCCGACAAGCGCGCCGCGGCCGAACGCGGTGAGATCTACAATCCGACGCTCGCGTACGTACCGATCCGGGAATCCGGGCGGAAGCACGCCTTCGATACCGACTACACGAACGTGTCGCCTCGCGTCTCGGCGGCCTGGACGCCCTCGTTTACCAAAGGCGTCGCCAACCGTCTCTTCGGCGACGGCAAGAGCGTCATCCGCGGCGGTTACTCGCTGCTCTACGATCGGAGCACCACCGTCCAGACGATCACGATCCCGACGCTCGGAGTGGGCTTCGCCCAGACGCTCTCAGTCAACGCCCCGCAGAGAGGCCCCGGCGACCCGTTCCGCGTCGGTGACGGACCGATTCCGCTGGCCGTGAACACGGCGCAGACCTCGCCGATCGTGCCAGCGCTGGGCTTCGGCGAGCTCCTGTCGTTCGTGGTCGATCCGACCATCACGGTCCCCCGCAGCCACACGGCCAATCTCACCCTGCAGCGCGAGTTGCGCGGCAACATCGTGGTCGAGCTCGGCTACATCGGGCGCTACGGGCGGAACCTCTATCAGAGCGTCAACCTGAACCAGGTGCCCTACATGTTCAAGGATCCTGCGTCGGGGCAGACCTTCGCGCAGGCCTTCGACGCCGTCGCAGGCGAGCTGCGCGCGAACCCCGGCGGCGCTGCGAGCGTCACTCCGCAGCCGTGGTTCGAGAACCTCCTGGCAGGCACGCCCGGGGCACGGACGCGGACCCTCGCGGCATCCAACACCGGGAACTTCATCAACGGGAACCTGTCCAACCTGTTTCAGGGGATCGACTTCGGCAGGCTCTCCGGAGGTCAGCAACCGTTCAACAATCTGCAGGTGCTGGAACTGTTCATGCGGACGTCGCTGGGCCGGTCCAACTACAACGGATTCTTCACGACGGTTCGCAAGCGCTTCTCGGGCGGACTCGCCTTCGACGCCAACTACACTTGGTCGAAATCGCTCGATCAGGTCGGCTCGGTACAGAACAGCGCCGGACTCCTGCCGAACTCCTTCGATGCCGACTCCGAGTACGGGCCGTCGTTTGACGACGTCACCCATATTTTCAACAGCAACTGGCTGTATGAACTGCCCATTGCCCGCAACCGTCTGTGGGGAGGATGGTACACGTCGGGCATCTTCCGGGCCCAGAGCGGCTTCCCGCGCGAGATCCTTCAGGGGCTCCAGGTCTGGGGCGGAAGCGCCTTGCTCGGTTTCGGGTCTGGCGCTATTCCGACCGGCGACATCCCCGACGCCAGTGCCAACGGCGGCGTCGTTGGATCCGGCGGCATCGGCACCTCCGGCGATCCGGCGCGCAACGGAAGCGGACTGAACATCTTCCGCGATCCCCAGAGCGTCTTCAACGGCGTGCGCCGGCTGCAGCTCGCCAACGATAAGACCACGGGACGTGGCGTGTTCCGCGGCTTCGGGTTCTGGCAACTCGATCTCAGTTTCGGGAAGTCGACGCGGCTCGCTGGCGACGTCCGCCTGACCGTTTCGGCCGATGCGATCAACGCGTTGAACAAGGTGAATTTCCTCGACCCTGGAACGAGCCTTACGAACGCGCAGAACTTCGGGGTGATCACCCTGCAGCGGATCAGCGCCCTGCAGAACATCTCTCCGCGCCGGCTTCAGTTGGGCGCGCGCCTCGACTTCTGATGGCCAGTGAGCTTCGCCGCCTCGAGCCGACCAGTCACGACCGAGAGTCGGCCGCGCGGCGAAGCGTCACCAGGCGGCCGCGACCACGACAGATTCGCAAGCCGGTCCAAGCAACACTCTTTCCGTGAGCCACGCAATGAACATCAGAACACGGCGCTCGGCTCCATGCCGAACCTTCGCGTACGTCGCGCTGATCGCGCTCCTATCCGGCACGAACGGTTTGCTGCCTCGCACCGTCGCGGCTCAAACGCCCGAGTTCGCCGGACGGTGGGAGGGGGCCGTTCAGCTCCCGGGTACCGAACTGAAGATCGAGGTGGCATTGTCGCGCGCCGGCAGCGCGTGGAGCGGCACGATCGACATCCCCGCGCAGGGCGCACGCGATCTGGCGCTCGGCGACGTAAAGGTTGATGGATCGGCAGTCTCCTTCACCCTGCCTGCTGTTCCTGGCACACCGGCCTTCAAGGGAACACTCGCACCCGACGGCGCCTCCATCTCCGGCAGCTTCACCCAGGCCGGGCAGACTTTTCCCTTCAAACTGCAGCGGAAGGCCGACCCGTCGGAGGCCGCGGCTTCATCACTCGCAGGGTTCGACGAGTTCGTGCAGTCGGCGATGAAAAGCTGGAACGTACCCGGCCTCGCCGTCGCCCTGGTCAAAGACGGCAAGGTCGTGCTCGCGAAAGGCTACGGCCTGCGAAACATCCAGGCCAACCTCCCGGTGACCGCCGACACGATCTTCGCCATCGGCTCGTCGACCAAGGCGTTCACGACGATGGCGATGGGCGTCCTGGTGGAGGAAGGCAAGCTCGCGTGGGACGAGCCGGTCACGAAGTACCTGCCGAAGTTCGCGCTGAAGGACGAGGTTGCGGGGAAGCGGATGACTCCGCGGGACCTCGTCACGCACCGCTCCGGCCTGCCGCGGCACGATCTGGTCTGGTACAACGCCAGGCTCTCGAGGCCGGAACTCGTCGCAAGGCTGCCGCACCTGGAGCCCAACGAGGACTTTCGTGAGAAGTTCCAGTACCAGAATCTGATGTTCCTGACGGCGGGGCACCTGGCGGCGGAGGTCGCCGGCACGTCGTGGGAGGACGTGATTCGCTCCCGGATCCTGGATCCCATCGGCATGAAGAACAGTAATTTTGCCGTGAGCGAGTCACAGAAGGGGCGCGATTTCGCGACTCCCTATACGCTCACCGAGAAAAAGGCTCTCGATATTCCTTTTCGGGCCATCGACGCCATGGGGCCCGCCGGTTCGATCAATTCCAGCGTCAACGACATGACGAAGTGGCTGCAGCTGAATCTTGGCGGCGGCCAGGTCGCGGGCAAGCGGATCGTGGCGCCGCGGCAGGTCCAGGACATGCACAGGCCGCAGATGGTCATCCAGACCTTCCCCGGCCTCTTCGAGGATCCGGAGGTTCAGCAGCCTTCGTACGGACTGGGCTGGATCATCGAGTCGTACCGCGGGAAGAAGCGAGTGCACCACGGCGGTAACATCGACGGATTCTCGGCGCAGGTGTCGATGCTGCCCGACGAGGGCATCGGCGTCGTCGTACTGTCGAATCTGAATGGGAATCCGCTGCCCGATATCGTCGCCCGTCACGCATCCGACAGGCTCCTTGGGCTCGAGCCGATCGACTGGAACGGACGATCCCTGAAACGGCGCGACGTCGGTGAGAAGGCGTCCGCGAGCGCGAAGAAAGCGGCCGGCGAGGAACGGAAGACCGGCACGAAGCCGGCGCACTCGCTGGACGATTATGCGGGCGAGTACGTCCACCCCGCGTACGGGTCGGTGACGGTCGCGCGCGCAGGCGAAGGACTTTCGGGGCGTTTTCACGACCTGCCGATGCGGTTGAATCACTGGCACTTCGAAACGTTCCGCGCCGACGTCGACGACAAGAGCCTGGCGGAGGTGAAGCTCTTTTTTCAGTTCTTCACCGATGCGCAGGGAGAGGTCGACCGCCTGACCATTCCGCTCGAGCCCTCGGTTCAGCCGATCGCCTTCAAGAAACTCCCGCCGGCTCGCCTGACCGACGCGGGCTTCCTGGGTCAGCTCGCCGGCGAGTACGCCATGCTGGACAATCCGGCGTTCAAGATGGCCGTGACGCTGAACGGTTCGACGCTGAGTCTGACGCTTCCCGGGCAGCCGCCGCTCGAGCTCGAACCGGCGCACGGCACGACGTTCAACCTCAAGGGTCTGAGCGGATTCAGCGTGCGCTTCGTCGTGGAAAAGGATAAACCGACGCAGATGAAGCTGATCCAACCAAACGGCGTCTTCACCCTGACGAAAGTCTCGAGCTGAACGTGCTGCTGGTAGAAGCCGGCTTCAGGGCCTGACAACAACACCGCCGCGAAATAACATATGCCGACTCGACGCGACGTACTCACCGCGCTCACCAGCGCAGGCATCGCCGCATTCGGCGCTCCACTGATCAACCGCGGGCGGCACCGGTTGATAGGCGCGGGCCAGCGCGAGTACTCCACGCGTGCGGTCGACCTGGTCCGGAGAACCACGGTCATCGACATGCTCAGCCCGCTCACGCTCGACTTCCCGAAGTTCGGGCGCTGGATGTCAGACCCTGACGCCTTCACGGCAGCCGATCTCGCACCCTTCCAGACATCGGGCATCAACGTGTTTCACATCGCCGTCGGCACCGGAGGGCCGAATGCCTACGTCCAGAACCTCGAGTTCTTCACCGCCTGGAACTCGTTCCTCGCCAACCAGGACCAGGGCTTCCTGCGAATCGACAGCGCCGCTGACCTGGATCGTGTGAAGGGTTCCGGGCGCATCGGCGTACTCCTCGGGATTCAGAACGCGGAGCACTTTCGCACCGTCAACGACGTGGACACGTTCTATGCGGCCGGGCAGCGCGTGGCGCAGCTCACCTACAACACGCGCAATCTCATCGGCAACGGCGCCACCGAGCGCCGTGACGACGGTCTCTCCGACTTCGGCGTCGCCGTCGTCGAGCGCATGAACAGAACCGGGATGGCGGTGGACGTGTCGCACTGCGGCGACCGCACGACGCTCGACGCGTTCGAGGCGAGCCGGCGTCCGGTCCTCATCACGCATTCCAACTGCCGTGCGCTCGTGCCGGGCCATCCACGGTGCAAGACCGACGAGGCCATCCGCCGGATGGCTGCGACGGGCG
>JALZOC010000542.1 GCA_030857365.1 Acidobacteriota bacterium | reverse complement strand
CCCGCGGGCGTTGTGGGCAGCCGTCGTGGCGCTTCAGGCTAGAAGCTGAACTTCGCGCCGACGCGGATCGCGCGCGGCGCCTGGAACGCGCTGTCCTGGAGGAACCGCGGATCGCGCGTGACGTTGAACCGCTGAATCAGTTGCTGGACGTCGAACCCGTTGAAGAAGTCTTCATCTGAGATCGGGATGTTCTGCCGGGTCTCAGACGCCCACCGGTTGGTGGCAGTGTCCTGATCGAAGAGATTCAGGATGTTCAGCATGACCTCCACGCGTGTGCGTCCAGCGCCCGTCAGACGGACTGACTGCGTCAGATTGAGATCCGTCTGTGAGAACACCGGCAGGCGTCCGTCGCTCTCACGCCCTAGATAGAGCACGGGGAGCGAGCTCACCATGTTTACTTGTCGCGAAATCGGAGTTCCGCTTGCCGCGTAATACACGCCGCCGATTGTCGTGCCCCACGGTGTCTGGTAGAACCCGTTCAACTTGAACTGGTGCGGGCGGTCCGTGGCCAGGCGCCCGACGACTGGCTGCGCGTTCTGGTCGAAGGACATGTTGATGCCGTCGAAGAACCGGTTCACGTTCGGGCTGGTTCGGCCGTTTTCGTCGGAGCTGGCCAGCCCCGAGTAGTTTCCATACAGACGGCTCAGCGTGTAGCTGCTGTTGAGCGCCCAGTGGTTGCGGAACCGCCGGGTGAAGCGCACCTCGAGCGCGTCGTAATCTCTCTGCGCCTCCGGCAGTGCAGGGAACTCCGGCCCGATGATGTGCTCCGCGATCCCCTCGCCGGGATTCGCGGTGAAGAACACCTCGCCCAGGCCCGGCACGATGATCCCGACGTCCTCGATCGTGCGATCGAGCTGTTTGTGCACGTACCGGAGGCCCACGGAGGTCGATGCGTTCAGCTCGTGATCGAGCCCGAACACGGCTTCCTGCGACTTCATGGGCTTCAAGTCAGGGTCGATACCGCCGCACTCCGGGCACGACGGGTCGTTCGACGGAATACGGAAGTTGACCTGCTCGATGAGCGTGCCGGGGAAGTTCCCGTTGGCGCCGATCTGCGTCCAGTCCGGAGTGTCGAGGGTGTAAAAGCTCTCGATCCACTTGTCGCCGCCGAAGGCACCGCGCGGCAGCTCGAGCTTCATCTGGTCGTAGAAGATGCCCCAGGAGCCATAAGCCTTCCACCTGCCGTCGCCCCGCACGTCGTACGCGAAGCCGACGCGTGGCGCGATCTTGTCGGCGAAGTCGAATTTGATGCCGTTCAGCCCTTCGGTGAAGGACGGGATCTCCTCGTACTCGGTGCGGATCCCGAGGTTGAGCGTCAGCCGATTATTGACACTCCAGTCGTCCTGCAGGAACAGGGCGGTGTTGTTGACGTTGACGAGCCCCTGGGTGCCGAACGTCCGCCAGGAGTACGTGCCGAGGGCGCCCCTCACCACCCGGCCGTCCAGAGCGGTATGGGCCTGATTCCAGCGAAGCGAAATGTTCGGCGCCTGCTCGGCGTCGAAGACGTCGTTCGTGACCCGGTAGTACTGAATACCTCCCTTGAGCGTATGCTGGCCGGCCAGGTCGGCGAACAGTGTCGCGTCGCTGGTGAACCCCACGCGGCGGAATCGGTCCTCGACCACGGCGCGGTTGCCCGTGATGTTCGTGAAGTTCCGGGATCGAACAAGATCGGCAGGCACGCCGGGAATCCCGGAGTTGGACTCGACGAATATGAACCGCCGGTCGGTCGGAATCCCGAAGTCCTCGGTGTCGTACTGCAGGTAGTTCGCCTTGCCGTTCAGAAACAGCCGGTTGTTCACAACGTAATCGACTGAACCGCTGAAGCTGTCGTTCGGCTGCTTGCGGTCAATCGCGAAATTGGCCGTAGGGCTGCTGGTGCCGTCGATCTCCGGCAGCAAGCCCTCGCGCTCGAAGCGCTCGATGTTCCCCGAGCCGCGCACGCGGAGCGCCTGGGTGAGTTGTGCCGTGATGTTGCCGGTGACGAAGTGGCTGTCGTCGCGGCGATCGAACGCGCCGGTCTGACCGTTGGTCCGGAACGTGACCGTGCGGGTCGTCTCCTCGAGTTGGGGCGTATAGCCCCCGAAGAACCAGACCTTGTCGCGCACAATCGGGCCGCCCACGTTGAAGAAGGGCTCCCACCGTGTGTTCTCGTCCTTCGGGAATGTCACGAACTCGGAGGCGTTCTGGCCGGTGAGCACCAGCCGCAGGGTCGGGCGCGGGTCGGCGCGCAGATCGTCGCCCGAGAACCAGGAGCCTCCGTCGCCGTTGAACACGTTGGTGCCCGAGCGCGTGATGACATTGATGACTCCGCCCGTCGCGCCGCCAAACTCGGCCGGATAGCCACTGGACTTGACCTGGATCTCCTCGACAAACTCAGTGAGCAGGCTCTTGGCGTTGACCCCTGTCTTCAGGTTCGTGGTGTCAACCCCGTCGATGAAGAACCGGTTGTCGGACCCGCTCGCGCCGTCGATGGAGAGGCCGCCGCCCTTTGGCTCCAGGTTGGCGCCGGGCGCCAGCGGCACGATTGACTCGAAATTGCGTCCCTTCGGGATCGCGTCGATGAACTCGCGCTGGATGTTCGTCGATGCCGCGCTCTGCGTGACATCGATGATCGGACTCTGGGCGGCCACCTCGACCGTCTCGGCCACTCCGGAAATCTGCATGGCCAGGTCGATGCGGAGCACCTGACCCAGCCGCAGATCGACGTTCGCCACCCTCGCGACGTTGAACCCCTGAAGCGCGCCGGTTACCTCGTATCGCCCTGGCAACAGCGACGGAAAGCGGAAGGCTCCGTCCTCGCGCGTCACGGTGGTCGCCACCGCTCCTCCCTGGCTCTTCGCCTCAATCGTGACCCCCGGCAGCACCGCGCCCGAGGCGTCCCGGACCGTTCCGACGACCGAGCCGTGCAGTTCCTGCGCTCCGGCCGGCGCAGCCATCAGCAACGTGCATAACAGCACGGCACCCGCGGACCTCGCGCCGTCCCAGTAACTCGCCCTCTCATCCTGCTTCTGCGACATGTCAAACCTCCTGACCCTGCAGTCCGTGATACACGGCCGCCGTTACGGTTGGCGCGCCGAATTGGACGTCCGACTGCACGTTGTGCGAGACGGGTCA
>JALZOC010000062.1 GCA_030857365.1 Acidobacteriota bacterium | reverse complement strand
ATGCACAGGGGTGCCTCGCATTCCTCCGACTCCGGGCAGAGCGTCAGCCAGGCCGAGGCTGACAGCTGCTGCGCCGCAACCGAAGGTGACCGGTCGAGTCCATCTTCGGAGGTCTTTGGGGCGACCATCTCGCTCGCCGTCCTCGGCTCTCCAGCGCCGGCACTGACACCGATCGCCGTTCAGGCGCGGTCTTCCGACAGCGCAACCTTCCCGGCTACTCCCAGCCACGTTCCAAAGCACGTCCTGCTCTCTGTCTTTCTCCTCTAGCTCCTGACCATCGTCGTATGTCTGCTCGGCCCGCGGGGCCGGCGACGTTAATCCGCGCGCACGTCTGCGCCCGCATGACGAGTGTCTGTGCATGATCAACCGTCTGATCGAGCTGTCTCTCCGTAATCGATTCATCGTCATCGCCCTCTTCATGGCCCTGGGCGGCTGGGGGGGGTGGGCTCTACGCGTGAGCCCCATCGATGCGATCCCGGACCTGTCGGACAACCAGGTCATCGTGTTCACCGACTGGACGGGACACAGCCCGCAGGAGGTTGAAGACCAGGTCACGTATCCGCTCACCACGAACCTGCAGGGCCTGGCGGGTGTGCGGGTGATCCGATCGCAGTCGGCGTTCGGCTTCTCGATGATCTACATCGTCTTCGAGGACGAGGTGGACCTCTACTTCGCGCGGACTCGCGTGCTCGAGCGCATGAATCTTCTCGCCAAGGGCCTGCCGGCGGGGGTCGTGCCGACGCTTGGCCCGGACGCCACGGGCGTCGGGCACGTGTTCTGGTACACGGTCGAGAGCCCGACACACTCGCTCCGCGAGCTTCGAACCCTGCAGGACTGGTTCGTCCGCTACCAGCTCAATGCCGTTCCCGGCGTCGCTGAAGTCGCGTCGGTTGGCGGCCACGTGCAGCAATACCAGATCGACGTCGATCCGAATCGTCTCCGAACGTACAACGTGCCGCTTGGCGCCGTCGTGTCGGCCGTACAGGGCAGCAACCTGACTGTCGGGGGCAACGTGCTCGAGTCGAATGGAGCGTGGCTCATCGTCCGGGGCGTCGGGCTCATTCAATCGCTTGACGATGTGAAGCGGATCGTCGTGGGCGCCGCGAATGGTGTGCCGGTGTACGTCGAACAGGTGGCAAATGTACAGATCGGTAACGCATTCCGCGTCGCCTCGCTCGTCAGCGGCACCAAAGAGGCGGTGGGCGGCGTCATCGTCGCACGGACGGGCGTCAACACGAAGGAGGTGATCGACGCCGTGAAAGCGCGCATCGCGGAGATCACCCCCGGGCTCCCCAAGGGCGTGAACATCGTGCCTTTTTACGACCGATCGGACCTTATCGAGCAGACGGTCGGTACGCTGCGCACCGCGCTCATCGAGGAAATTGCGCTCGTCACGCTCGCGCACGTCGTGTTCCTGATGCATTTTCGCTCCATCCTGATCGTGACGATCCCGCTGCCCCTCGCCGTGCTCATGTCCTTTCTCGGCATGTACTACGCGGGCATTTCGTCGAACATCATGAGTCTCGCCGGCATCGCGATCGCGATTGGCGTCCTCGTGGACGCCGGCATCGTGGTCACGGAAAACGCGTTCCGGCACCTCGAGGAGCGCGGCGTCGACCAGCGCGACCGCCGGCGAGTCTGGGAAACCGTGCTGGACTCTACACGGCTCGTCGGACGGCCCGTCTTCTTCTCCATGGCGATCATCGTGCTCGCCTTTGTTCCCGTGTTCGCCTTAACGGGTCAGGAAGGCAAGCTGTTCTACCCACTGGCGCTGGCCAAGACCTTCGCCGTGCTCGCCGCAACCCTGAGCGCCGTCACCCTGGTCCCGGTGCTCTGCACGCTGCTGCTCCGGGGAAAGCTCCATGCGGAGGAGGCGAATCCCGTCATGCGTCTGCTCCGCCGGGGCTACCGGCCGGTGTTGCAGGGCGCGCTCGTCCATCGTGCGCTCACGCTGGTCGCCGCCGTCGTACTCTTCGTCGGCGCCCTGCTCCTCGCTCGCGGCATTGGCAGCGAGTTCATGCCGGCGCTGTACGAAGGCGACCTCATGTTCATGCCGATAGCAGACCCCAGCATTTCTCTGGAGGAGAACACACAGATCGCTGCGCGGCAGAACGCCGCGTTATTGAGGTTCCCCGAGGTCGAACGCGTGGTGGCCAAGGTGGGGCGAGCGGACACGTCCACGGACCCCGCTCCGCTGAACATGACAGAGACGATCGTCCATCTGCGCCCGAAGGGCCAGTGGCGGTCCGGCATGACGCTCGACCGTCTGCGCGCCGAAATGGGCGAGGCCGTGCAACTGCCAGGAGTCTCGAACATCTGGACGATGCCGATCATCAATCGAATCGACATGCTCACGACCGGGATCAGATCGGAGGTGGGCGTGAAAATCTTCGGCACCGATCTGACCACTCTCGAGGCACTGGCACGCAGGGTCGCTGAGGCCGTCCGCCGGGTGCCTGGCGCGAGTAACGTCTATCCCGAACAGGTGACGAGCGCCCAGTACCTGAACATCGTGCTGGATCGTGCGGCTGCGGCCCGGTATGGCATCGGTGTCGGAGACATTCAGCAGGTGATCGAGACGGCCGTTGGAGAGACGACCCTGACGACCACGATTGAGGGTCGCCAGCGGTTTCCCGTTCGCGTGCGATACGCCCCCGAGTACCGAACGGACCCGCAGGCGCTGGGCCGCGTCCTGGTCGCAGCGCCGAACGGGGCACAGATTCCGCTGGCCCAGCTCGCGACGGTTGAGCACGCGCGAGGCCCGGCGATGATCTCGTCCGAGAACGGGCTGCTGCTCGCGACGGTGCTGCTGAACGTGCAGGGGCGCGACGTGGGTGGGTTTGTCGAAGAGGCGCGCGCCACTGTTGCGCGGGAGGTGACCCTGCCGCCCGGATACTACGTCGGCTGGAGCGGGCGCTGGGAGAATCAGGAGCGCGCCCGAGCCCGGCTCCAGATAGTGCTGCCCATAGTCCTGCTCGTCATCTTCGTCCTGCTCTACTTCACCTATCACTCCGTCCTCGAGGCCGCGCACGTGCTCCTGGCCGTCCCCTTCGCGCTGACGGGCGGCGTGTATCTCCTGTGGCTGCTTGGCTACAACTTCTCCGTCGCGGTGTGGGTGGGGTTCATTGCCCTGTTCGGGACCGCTGTGCAGACAGGCGTGGTGATGGTCATCTACCTGGAAGAGGCGGTCGAGCGGAAACGCCGCGAACTGGGCGGGACGCTGACGAGAGCCGCGCTCAGAGACGCGGTCATGGAAGGCGCCCTCCTCCGCCTGCGTCCCAAGGTGATGACCGTCTCCACAGTAATCGCGGGTCTCCTGCCCATCATGTGGAGCACGCGCGCGGGAGCGGAGGTCATGAAACCACTCGCGACGCCCGTGCTCGGTGGAATGGTCTCGTCGCTGCTCCACGTGCTCATCGTCACGCCCGTCATTTTTTTCTGGGTGCGCGAGCGTCGTCTGGGCCTCCAGCACGAGCCGCTCCCCCAGGGCGAACCCGGTCGTGTGAACCGACGCGGCGTGCTGATCGGTGTGGGGGTGCTCGCCGTCGTGGCGTTCGGGGCTTCGACGGTGTGGAGGAGCGCAACTTCCGGCCGGGATGATGGGGCCCGTGGCAGCGCTGCAGGCGTCGTACAGACCGTTCGCGCAGGTGACGTCGATGTCGTGCTGTTGTCCCCCACCGGCACCCTGCGACAGGGGCGGAACAGCTTCACGATCGAGTTCCGGCGGACGGGCACGGACGCGCTGGTCGACGCGGGCGCCGTGCGCGCGAGCGCCAGCATGGCCATGCCGGGTATGGCCATGTCGGGCGGGCTCCAGGTAACACCCACGGACGTGCCGGGGCGGTATGCCGCAACAGCGGAGTTCGGGATGGCCGGCGCCTGGCAGATGGCGCTCGAGTGGGACGGTCCGGGCGAAAAAGGCTCGGTCAGCTTCGAAGGAGGAGTGCAATGACCGCGCGGAGCGTGTTGAACGTCCTGATCGTGCTGCTGACCGCAGTCCCGGTATCAGCCCAGGTGGCACGCGACACCGCCCCGCTTGCGGGTGAGTATGTCGATTCGGAGAGCGGGCTTTCACTCCAGGAGGCGATTGCGCGCGCACTCGAGCAGGAGCCCTCTCTTCGGGCTGCCCGCAGCGCGATCGATGTGGCGCGAGCGATGCAACTCCAGGCATCGCTCCGGCCCAATCCCATTGTCGGCTTCGAGCGGCGTGAAGAACCGGCCGGCACCGACAACCAGACGGGCGTGAGCGTCGAGTGGCCGCTCGATCTCTTCAGGAGAAGCCGGCGTATCGCTGTGGCGGACCGCGAACTCGCGACGGCACAGCTGTCGGTCGCGGATCGCGAACGCGTGCTCGCGGCGGACGTGCGTGCGCGGTACGGGGACGTCCTTGCCGGCGTTCGGGCGCTCGCGATTCTCGACGAACTGGTGGATACCAGCCGGCGGCAACACGACCTGGTGCGATCCCGAGTGGAGCAAGGGGGATCGCCTCCCCTCGAGCGCGACCTTCTGGAAGTCGAGCTGCGGCGTCTGGAGTCCGAACGCCTGCTGCAGGCGGGCCGGGTGGAGGCGGCGCGCGTCGAGCTGAAACGCGTGCTCGGAATGGTTCAGAACGCGAGGTTGACCGTTCGGGGAACGCTGGAGGACGTCGTGGAGCGAGAGTCATCTTCCGGACCCAACCTCAACGAATTCTCGACAGCGCCGCAGCAGCGAGCCGACGTCCGTGAGGCGGCGGCGCGCGTCGATGTGGCGGAGGCGAAGATCGGTCGAGCGGATGCGCAAGGCCGATTCGATGTGAGCGTCTTTGCCAACTACATGCGGATGGATGCCGGCTTCCCGCAGCGCGGCTTTACGGCGGCCGGGAGCCTCGAGCGCATTCGCGGGCTGTTTCACTATGTCTCAGCCGGCGCGATGATCACGGTCCCCCTGCTCAATCGGAATCAGGGTGAAGTGGCCGCCGCCCGCGCCGAACGGGCGGGTGCGGCAAGCGCCCACGAGGCGGCCCAATTGGCCGCCAGCGCGGAGGTGGCTGCTGCCCGTGCCCTGGACGAGCGCGCCATTCAGGCCGTGAGACTCTATACCACCGGGGTGCACACGCTCGCGCGTCGGAACCTGGCGGTGGTTGGTGAGACGTACGAGCTTGGACGCGCCACGGTGTTCGACGTTCTCGCCGAGCAGCGTCGGTACCTCGACGTCGAGCGTGCGTATACCGACACGTTACGGGCCGCGTACGAGGCGAAGACCGCGCTCTATCGAGCGCTCGGAGGGATGCGATGACCCGCGAATCACCCGTGACGTTCTCGCGGGCCACCGCGGGGGCCGCGGCTATCGCCCTGCTGATGGCCGGAGCCGGCGCGACGTACCTGCTGATGCGCGGCTCTCCCGTCGCACACCCGACCGGCGGCAAACCGGCCGGTGACATCGGGGGAAGACCGCCTGCGCCCGCGGCACTGTCTACGGGGGCCTCACCAACGGGTGCAGGCACGCCGACGCCCGACGTCGTCGTGCCGCTCACTCCTGATGCGGTGAAGAGGGCCGGAATCGTGACCGCGCCTGTGTCCACCGGCACATCGGCGGCAGAACTGCGCCTGCCCGGTGTCGTCCAGCCGAACGCCTATCGCCAGGTGCTGGTCACGCCTCTCGTGTCCGGCAGAGTGACGCGGGTATCGGCGGAACTCGGCGAGCGCGTACGCCGCGGCCAGGCGATGGCGCACATCTACAGCCCGGAGCTCGCCGAGGTGCAGACGCGGTACGTGTCGGCCCGCGCGGCCCTCGACGCACACGACCGCGAGCTCCAGCGCACTCAGAAGCTCGTCGAGATCGGAGCCGCCAGCCGTCAGGAGCTCGAGCGCATTCACGCCGAGCACGCGGCGCAGACCGCCGCCGTGCGGAGCGCGCGATCGCAGCTCGAGCTCCTGGGCATGCCGCCGTCAACGCTCGACGGTGACAGGGGGGCGCAACCATGGAGCGCCACGATCACCGTGCCGGCTCCACTCGACGGTGTGGTCACGGAGCGTGGCGCGAACGTCGGACTCAATGTCACGCCTGCCAGCACGCTCTTTACGGTCGTCGATCTCTCGACCGTGTGGATTGTCGCGGACGTGTACGAGCGCGACCTTGCCGGAGTGCGCGTCGGCAGCGCCGCTACGGTGACGACGACGGCGTATCCGGACCTTGCCGTCAAGGGACGCGTCAGCTACATCGATCCGCGGGTCAACGCGGAGACCCGCACCGCCCAGGTACGTGTAGAAGTGCCGAACCCTCGCGGCGACCTGCGTCTCGGAATGTTCGCCGACGTCGTGGTCACCGGCGCGGGGTCGGCCGTGCCGATGATACCCCGGAGCGCCGTGCAGAACGTGGGCGACCGCACGGTCGTGTATCTGGTCGATCCAAAGGATTCCGGCAGGTTCGTCGAGAGGGAGGTTCGCCTGGGCCAACCGGATGGGAATCAGGTACAGGTCGCGTCCGGCGTTCAGCCCGGTGACCTCGTCGTGGCTGAAGGCAGCTTCTTTATCAAAGCCGAGCGCGAGCGTCTCGGTCTCGAGGCGCCTGTCGATCGGCCAGCGGCCCGCGCGAGTGGAGCGTCCGCAGCGGGAAGTAACGGAGTCGCGAATCCGCGTGTTCAGACGGCAAGGATCACGGTCAATGCGCAAGGTTTCGAGCCCACAAGGGTCACCCTGACCGCCGGAACGCGGGCACGCCTCACCTTTGTGCGGACGACGGACAGCACGTGCGCCACCGAGGTCGTGTTTCCGTCGTTGAACATCACGCGCGCGCTGCCCTTGAACCAGGCGGTCGATATCGAGTTCACGCCGCCGGAGAGCGGGGACGTCGCCTTTGCCTGCGGCATGGACATGTTCAAAGGCGCGGTGGTCGTCCGGTAGTCCAGGAGACGGAAGTGTCGCTCGCTCTCACTTCTTTGTCGGCGGTGGGACGATCCTGACCTCCACCGCGTCGAGCTCATCCAGGCGCAGGCTCTCGCGGCTGAACTGGGCGCCTCTTACGCACTTCACGAAACGGTGCGCGAAGCACATGCGACCCCGTCCGGCACGACACAGGAATTCTGGTACAGCCGCCTGACGCGGATTGGACTGAACGGCGACGCGCTCGCCACGCTCGCCGTCCTCGCGCGCGCGGCGCGGCAACCCGGAGTGAAATACCTGGGGGGTCGGCGATATTTGGTCAATGTGGCGCCGGATTGAGACTGAAGAACACCGGCCGGGGACCACGCCCGGCGTTCACACTGGAGACCGACTTGCACTCGATCTGCGTGCCGACGGGATGTGCAACAGGCAGCACGTCCTCCACGCCAGCCGCGGCGGGTGCCCGTCCCGGCACTCACTGTCGACACGACGCTGACTGTCCTCGCCCGGCGGTGGGCTCTCCAGAGGTGCGTTTCGCGCAGCTGAAGCCTGCGCGCTCCGAGCGGCGCGTCGGACGGGAGCGGAGTCTCTTGACGACGCTTGCGCCCATGCAGCAAGGCCGAGGCGCCCGAATCGAGTGGACCGATGGCGAGAATGAAAGTGAAACGTGTCGAGGGACGCTATTCCATCACCATCAGCGGGCAGCTGGCCGCGCGCGATCTGCGGCGGCTGGAACACGCCTGCGGATCCGCGCTGGAACAGCGGCTTCCGCCGTTGACCGTCCGGGTGGTATCCGCGACCGGGATCGACGAGTGCGCGAGAGCCTATCTCGACCGGCTGGCGCGCCGTGGAGCAGAGGTGATTTTCAGCTGAGTGGCGATCGTCGCCCGCTCAACTCCTGAGCGCGTCCCCGCGTCTGACGCCCAGCTTCTTCATCTTGGCGTGGAGCGTCGTCGGTTTGAGCCCGAGCAGTGCCGCCGCGCCACCTGGGCCGCTCACCCGCCCCTCGGCCTGGCGGAGCGCTTCGATGATCGCCACCCGTTCCGCTTCGGCCAATGTGCTCGGCCTGGTCTCTGGAGGCTCGGGGAGCACTGGCGGGGGGGGCGCCGCCGGGGCAGGGCTTTCCGCCGGGACCGCCACAGCGCGTATGCGATCCAGCCGGATGGTGTCTGCAGTCACGGTCCCGTTCGCCGCGAGGATGACCGCCCGCTCGATCACGTTCTGCAGCTCGCGTACGTTCCCGGGCCAGTCGTAGGAGGTCAGCGCATCTATGGCGTCCTCCGTGATTTCCGTGACCCGCTTGCCCATTCGACGGGCGCACTGGAGGGCGAGATGACGTGCCAGGATCGGGATGTCTTCGGCGCGTTCCCGGAGGGGCGGGACGTTGATCGGGAAGACGCTCAGACGGTAGAACAGATCCGCACGGAACATCCGCTCGGCCACGCGAGCCACGAGATCCTGGTTCGTTGCCGCCACGACCCTGACGTCCACCTTCGTTGCCTGAGTACTGCCGACCCGGTGCACCTCCCCGTCCTGCAGGACGCGCAACAGCTTCGCCTGCGCGTTTGCCGGCAGATCGCCGATCTCGTCGAGGAACAAGGTACCCCGATGCGCCAGCTCGAACCGGCCGGGCTTGCGCGTGTGCGCCCCCGTGAACGCGCCACGCTCATGTCCGAACAGCTCGCTCTCGACGAGATTCTCAGGCAGCGCGGCACAATTGACGGGGACGAAGGGGCGGGCCGCGCGGTGCCCGCGCTCGTGCAGGGCACGCGCGAGCAGTTCCTTTCCCGTTCCCGTCTCGCCAAGCAGCAGCACGGTGGCGTCCGACGCCGCCACCTGCGCGAGCTCCGCAAGAACGCCGCGAATGATCGCGCTCTCGCCGACGATCGGGCCGAGCGAATAGGCCTCGCGGACCTCGTCGCGCAGCTCGACGACCTGCTGGCGCAAGGCCCGGCGCTCGCGCAGCAGGGCACGCAGCCGCGCCCTGTCCTGCTGGCTTTCCTGAAAGAGGCGTGCGTTGCTCAGACCGATGGCACCTTGCGCCGCGAATATCTCGAGCCGCTTCACGTCCAGGACCGTCGGGGGGTTTTCGACACCGAACGCCGGTGAATCCAGCCCAAGGATCCCGATGGCCTTGTCACCGACGACGAGAGGGAGAACGAAGACCGAGCGAAGACCCGACGCCCGAACACGTTCCGGATCGAACCAGCGATGCTCGCTGGTGGCATCCGGCACG
>JALZOC010000541.1 GCA_030857365.1 Acidobacteriota bacterium | reverse complement strand
GAATCGAATCGCGAACGACGATCCAACTCCCACGGCACTCTCCAGATCCAGCTCGCCGCCCATCTGTTTGACCAACGCCACCGAAATCGCGAGGCCCAGCCCGACGCCCGGAATCAGGGCTGTGCCTTCACTGCGGTAGTACGGCTCGAAGATGGCCGCTCGCTCCGCGTCCGCGATGCCTGGCCCGGTGTCCGTCACACGAATCTCGCCCCAGAGCACTCCGTCGATGCTGCGCTCGGAGGTGGTCACCGTGATGGCGCCCTCCTGCGGCGTGAACTTCACCGCGTTGCCCACGAGGTTGACCAGCACCTGCCGAATGCGAGCTCGGTCGCCTGCGACGACGACGTCGATCAGGCCGGCCAACTCGAGCGTCTGGATCTTGGCGGCGGACGCCGGCGTGAGCATGTCGACCGCTTCCCGTGCGACGTCCGTGAGCCGGACCGGCTCCGCGCGCACCGCGACGACCCCCGCATTGAGCCGGGCCATGTCCATCACGTTGTCCAGCAGCGACAGGAGGTGTCGACCGCTCATGCGGACCCGCCCCAGCACGGTGCGCTGCCGGTCGGTGATGGGGCCGTAGATCTCGTCCTCCATGTTCGAGCAGTAGCCGTCGATCGCGCCGATGGGACTGCGGATGTCGTGAGCCAGCGTGGCGAGTGCGCGGTCCTTGGCGTTCGTCGCGCCCTCGGTGGCCCGCAGGCGGCCCTCCATCTCGAGACGGACCTCGCCGCCGAGCCGCGCATGCTCGAGCGCGACCGCCGCCTGATCGGCGAGCGCGGAGAGCAGCCATTCGTCGGCGGCCGTGGACGTGCGGCTCAAGCCAACCGCGACCAGCCCGCTGACCGCACCGCCCACCACGAGCGGCACGGCAATGAAGCAATCATCGGGGACGGCGAGCAGACCCTGCAGGCGGCCGATCACCTCGTCCGTCAGCGGGGCGCGGAACCGGCTGATGCATTCCTCGGTGATGCCGTGCGCCGCGCGGACGTGGAGCAGGCCTTCCGCATCCTGAAGCATCAGCACCGCGGCCGCGGCATCGAGCAGCCCGGCGCCTCGCTCGACCGTCAGCCGCGCGACCTGGTCCAGCGAGGTGGTGTAGGTGAGCGCGCGGCCGATCTCGGACAGCTTGCGCAGCCGCTCGGCCTCCCGGTCGGTCGTGACGAGGCCTGGGCGGTGGTTATTCGAGGACACACAGGCCAGCCGCGCTGATCTCCACTTCGCGGACCCGTGTATCGTGCGCGCTGCCGCGGGTCTTGAGGACGCGCAGCGTGCGGCGGGTCCGCTCCTCGCCCCCCACGCTGAGCAGCAGGACGTTGTCCGACAGGTAGCTCATCGGGTTCTGCATGCCACTCGCGGAGATCGAGTTGCCCATCGTCTCGAAGTTCAGCACACTGGTGATGGTGCTCACCGCGAAGTGCTGCACGAGCGCGTACAGGTAGTCGTGCAGGCGCTGCGGATCGGTCGCGGCGCTGGCCAGGTCACCGAGCGCATCGATGACCAGCCGGCGCACGCGCCGCTGCTGAATGCGGCGGAACATGTCGCCGATGATGCTGTCGATCTGCAGCTCGACCGGCGACGCGTACACGAGATCGAGGCCCTGCGCCTGTGCCTGCTCGAGGTCGAAGCCGAGCCCGCGGATGGTGCGCATGAGCTGCGTCGGGTTCTCCTGGAAGTTCATGTACAGGCTGGGCTCACCCTGTCGCGCTCCCTCCAGCGCGAACTGCAATCCGATGGTCGTCTTGCCGGCGCCCGACGGCCCCGCGAGCAGCGTCGTGGTCCCGCGCCAGAGTCCGCCGTCGAGCATCGTGTCGAGACCGGTCACACCCGTCGAGATGCGCTCGGAGGCCGGCTCGTACCCTTCCGGCATCTGCGGACTGACCAGCCGCGGGTAAACGTCGAGCCCGGAGTCGGTGATGCGGAAGGCGTGCGCCCCCTCGAGGTAGCGGCTGCCGCGCAGCTTGTAGACGCGGAAGTAGCGCTCGTCCCGGTTCCCGAGGCGGCGCCGCGAGAGCTCGACGATGCCGTCCGCGACGGCGAACTCGGGGTAGGCGAGGATGTCCTCCTCGGTGTACTCGCCGAGCAGGAACGCAGTCGTCCCATAGGCGGTGAGCAGCGCGGTCATCTCGTAGACCATTCGACGGCGGTCCGCCACCGATGGCGCAAGATCGTGCACGGCCTTGAAGGAGTCGATGACGATGACCTTCGGCGACAGCGTCTTGATCGCGTCGTGCAACAGGGGAATGAGCGCCGCGGCTCCCTCCTTCGCCAGCTGCGGGCCCACGTCGTCGTAGATGACCTGCGTCCCCATCTTGCTCTCGTCGAAGAACCGGAACCCCTGCAGATAGCGAACGACCTTCGCCAATGGCTCGGAGAGCGTCGTGAAGTAGAGGATCGGCCGGTCGTCGCCTGCGTTGTGGAAGATCAGCTGCTCGGCGAAGATCGTCTTCCCCGAGCCCGGGTGACCCATGATGATGTTGATCGAGTCGGCCGGAAATCCACCGCCCAAGATGTGATCTGCTTCGGCGTTGCCGGAGCTCATGCGCTCGGTCGCGTCGTCGACGTCCTTCCTGAGATCGATGCGGCGGTCGAGAATTACGGGGTGGCCCATTGCTACTCCCTGATTGCCGGTGGGTGCGCCGCGAGCACGTTCTGAATCGTCGCAAGGAACGTCGACGCGACGAGTGGCTTGCGCAGGAACGCCCGCGCACCCGCCTCCCTGGCGCGCGCAGCGGCCGCTAGAATGGTGAAGACGATCACGGGGATGTCCCGGGTGGCGGGCTCTTCGCGAAGGCGACGGCAGAGGGTCAGGCCGTCGATCTTCGGAATCAGGATCTCCGTGACGATCAACGTCGGCGGAGACAGACGCGCGCGGTCGAGCGCCGCCTGCCCGTCGTCCGCGAACTCGACCCCGAACCCGCCCCTGTCCAAGAAGAAACGTTGGAGCTCGCGCATGTTACGATCCCGTTCGGCGATCAGAATCACGTGTCGACCAGGATGCTCTTGCTGCATCCTACCTCCCGAGGCGAAAGCGACCTACGACCAGCTCTGTGCGCTGGCTGTGCGGCACGGAAGAGTACATCAGCCGCAGACAATCGCCACGTTGGCGGCTGGCGCTAGTGGCGCACTGTGCGGCAGGT
>JALZOC010000540.1 GCA_030857365.1 Acidobacteriota bacterium | reverse complement strand
CGTCTGCCAGCTGCACATGCGCCGGTTCAAGGACGGAGACACGCTCACGCTCGAGCCCTGGCGGGCACGCGCCTTCCCGATCGTGAAGGACCTCGTCACCGACCGGAGTGCGTTCGATCGGATCATCCAGGCCGGCGGCTACACGTCCATCAACGCGGGCGGCCCGCAGGACGCGAACGCCATCCTCATTCCAAAGACGATGGCCGACAAGGCCATGGATTCGGCGGCCTGCATTGCCTGTGGCGCCTGTGTCGCGTCGTGCAAGAATGCCTCGGCGGCCCTGTTCACGTCGGCCAAGCTCAGCCACCTGGCGCTGCTGCCGCAGGGCCAGCCGGAGCGGTATCGCCGCGTCGTCCAGATGGTTGAGCGGCACGACAGCGAAGGGTTCGGCAGCTGTTCGAACGAGGGTGAATGCGAAGCCGTGTGCCCCAAGGAGATTCCCATCACGAACATCGCGCGGATGAACCGGGAATACTTCAAGGCAATGCTGATCAACCGGGAGTAGCGCCGGCCGGCCCGGCTGCTGCCCTCACGGGGAGGACCTTCGATGAGTGATCGACGCACGTTTCTGAAGTCCGTTGCTGCGGTCGCGGTCGCCGGAGGCGGCGGCCTGGGTGCGCGGGCGGCGGCCCAGGCACCTGGTCCAGCGGCGCCCGCTGCGGCGCCAGCCGGTGGTCCGTCAGCGGAATCGAAGCTCCGGAAGGCGGTGCTGATCTCGATGCTCCCGAGGGCACTGCCCTACGCGGAGCGGTTTGCGATCGCCCGCAGTTCGGGATTCGAGGCCATCGAAATGCAGACGATCGCCTCAGCGGATGAAGCCGCTGAGATCCGCGATGCTGCGACGAAGAGCGGGTTGCGTATCCACTCCGTGATGAATTCGGATCACTGGAAGATGCCGCTGTCGAGTGCCGATCCCGCCGTCGTGAACGGAAGCGTCAAGGGCATGGAGACCTCCATGCGGAATGCCAAACTGTGGGGGGCGGACACCGTTCTTCTGGTGCCGGCAGTGGTCGACGCGCAGACGTCCTACAAGGACGCGTGGACCCGGTCGCAGCGCGTGATCCGCGAGCGGCTGCTGCCGATGGCGAAGGAGCTCAACGTCGTCATCGGCATCGAGGAGGTCTGGAACAAGTTTCTGCTCAGCCCGCTCGAATTCGCCCGGTACGTGGACGAGTTCGAGTCCCCCCTCATTCGCGCGTACTTCGACGTGGGCAACGTTGTCTTCTACGGATACCCCCAGGACTGGATTCGCACGCTGGGGCCGCGCATCGTCAAAGTGCACGTGAAGGACTTCAGCCTCGATCGATCGGGCGGCACGTTCACGTGGAAGAACGTCGGCGAAGGGGATATCGACTGGATCGACGTGCGCCGAGCCCTGGCCGAAGTGAAGTACAGCGGCTTCATCACGACGGAGGTGAGCGGCGGGGATGCCGCCTATCTGACCGACCTGTCCGCGCGGCTCGATCGGTTCCTGGCGGGCGAAAAGCCGTTCGTGCCCGGCAAGGCCTGAAGAGATCCCGACGATACGTTGCCCGGTCACACGAGATCAGGAGAACAGGAGATCATCCGGGATGATCTCCTGTTCTTCCTGTCCAACGTCAGCGACTGAACGTCACCGCCGTGCTGCGGGAGGACCCGCCGGTGCCGATCGCGCTTACGGTCGCCTGGTAAGTGCCCGCCGCGAGATTACTGAAGAACGTCGCGCGGTTCACCGTGATGTCCCCGTTCGCATCCGGCGCAGGCTTCGCGAGATCGGAGGTTGCGACCGGCGTGGCCGTCGAGGGATTCGCCCCGCTCGCGAACACGTCCAGGCGATAGCTCGTGACCGTCGCATGATCGGATGACGACTGGAACGCAACGGCCGTGGGCGGCGTTGTGGCGGTGGACGCGCTCACGGTGACGCTTCGTGCCGCCGACCTGACGCTTGCGCCGCTGTTGTCGTACGCCACAGCCGTCAGGGAGGAGGTCCCCGCGGGCACCGACGACCACGTGTAGCTGTACGGGGAAGTCGTATCGGTCGCGAGCAGTGTAGTGCCCCGATAGAATTCCACGCGCGCCACGGCTCCGTCCGCGTCCGAGGCCGACGCGCTCAGCGCGATGGACGCCGGTGCAACGTAGGTGGCCCCATTCGCCGGTGTCGTCAACGACACCGTCGGCGGCTGATTCGATGGCGCCGGCTGCGTTGCCGAGGTGAGCCTGAAACCGTCCACCACTGCCTGCGTCGTGGCGCTGGTGTTGTGACTCGTCGTCGCAATGCCCACGTAGACAGTCTCAACCATCGGGATCACATCGACGCTTATCGACGTCCAGGTGAGGCCATCGGGTGAACGGAACGACTCGATTCGTGAGCCGGTCCGGACGAGGCGCACCCAGACGGGAGGGACCCCCGCGACGCCCGCAGTGGCGGTCGTATATCCCCCCGGGTCTATGCGCCGATGGAATCCGTAGCCGCCAGCCGCGGAGGCCAGCGCGAATGCGTGCCTGGACGGCGCGGTCAGCGACTCTCGAATCATCACTCCGGTTTTCGACCACGCATGCGCCTGCGTTATCGAGCGGACGCGAACGCTGACATCCACGTCGCCAGTGACGGGCTGGTACGTGAAGGTGAACTGGTCGGCCGTGTTCCAGATGTCGAGACCTGCCGCGTTGATCGTATAGGTCCCGCTGCTCGCCGCGACGGTTCCGGGAATCGAGGGAGAGCCGATATCAACCGTCTTCTGCGGCGCCGGGACCGCGAGCGGACGCGCGACGACCTGCGACAGCACGGCCGTCGTCAACGCACCTGTGTTGTGGCTTGTGACCGCGAGGCCCACGTAAGCCGTCGAACCGAGCGCGACCGTGTCGGCGCCGATCCTCGTCCACGTCCTTGCGTCGGCGGACGTGAACGCGGTGACCCTCGTCCCGAGCCGCACGATGCGCACCCACCGGGGCGCCGCCACCGCCGGTCCATTCGTGTGGGCGCTGGTAGCGCCGTCTGCTCGCCGGCGCTGGAACCCTACGCCGTTGCCGGCCGAGACGAACGCGAACCCGTGAGCCGCGCCGGCCGCGAGCGAGCTTCGAATCATCACACCGGCCTTCGACCACGTATGCGCCCGGGTGACTGAATCCACCCGGGTGATGACTTCAGCGTCCCTCGAG
>JALZOC010000061.1 GCA_030857365.1 Acidobacteriota bacterium | reverse complement strand
CCTCAGGGTGGAGGCGGCCGCCCTGCGCGTGGTCAACATGCCCTTCGGCAGCTCGCTGCTGGCGCTCGCGCAGCGCCCCGCGTAGGCCGACGGGACGCCTCCGGCCGCGACGTTATTCCACCGCGTACGAATATATGCGAACCGCAAGGTGGCGCCTGTCCGGCGAGCCATCACGATCTCCGGGAGAGAACCACTGGTCGCTTTCCAGGACCACCCGGCCGTTCGCGTCCGACAGCGCAGCGGCGGGGAGCACGATGTCCTCCCGGAAATCGCTCGCGGGACTGAACCGCGCAATCTCGCGCCCGGCGACCGTGAGCGTGATGACCGGGGCCGTCGCAAAGTAGCGGCGCGGCGATTCCCCCTGCACAATCAGGCGGACGTCCCGCCCGATCGGCCGCACCCACAGCGTGGCCCGTTCCGTGGCCCAGCGCCACGCCCGGCCGGTGCGCGGATCGTATTCGGGCTCCTGCCAGCCCTCCTCGACTCCGATCATCGGCACACCACCGCGCTGCAGATCGAACTGCTCGAGCGCGACTGGCATCGCGGGAAGGGTGGCGGCCGATTCCGCCTTCACGTCCAGCGTCACGTATGCCTCCGCCGAGGCGAGCGCGCCGGCGGGCACCGCCAGCGTCCTGAAGAAAAAACCAGGCGTCACGTCAAAAGACTCGAGCGGGCGACCGCCTACTCTCACGCTCACGCGTGACACAGGATCGCGGGCCCCACCGAGGTGGCGGCCCCCCAGCATCAGCAGAGTCTCTTCGTGCCCGGTCCTGATCCATGCCACGCTCGGCCGGCGGTGGGGACCCAGCCCGTCACGGGCCGTGACACCCGCAACCTCCGCGCCCAGCGCCCACCCCCGGTCGAGCATCCACTGCGGGGGGGACATGCGGTACAGCTCGGAGTTCCCCGGCCGCGCGCCGCCGACGTACGGAGGCTCGACGAACGGCCATCGATACGACGCCACGCGCTGGCGCGACCGCGGGTCGACGAGCGCCAGGTCCGTCCGGCGGGGGTCCGCCACGAACGCGACCTGCGCATCCGGGTGCGCTCGCCATTCCGCAACCAGCGCGAGCCACTCGCGCCCGTGCGGGGCGTCCAGCACTCGCCCGGGCAGCGCGCTGCCCTCCCACTGAGCCACACGCCGCGCGACCGCGTGCATGCCGACCGCGTCTACCGCGAAGCTGCTCTGGCCGGACGCGGTGTGCGGACCCGGTTGGAGCGCGCGAAAGGCACGGAACGCGGGACTTCCCTCGCGTGCGTATGCGACGCTCGCCGACACAGCCGGCACGAGGCACACCGCGGCCAGAACGCTGCAGCCGACGAGCGGTCCGGACGGCGCAATCCAGGCGAGGGCCGAAACGGCCAGGTAGGCTGCGGGCAGCAGCAGCGGCAGTGCGTAGCGGACGGTGACCACTTCGTGGAACAGCAGGTGGAACACCGCGTACGGGAGAAACCCGACGGCCAGCAGCAGCAGCACCCGCGGGGCGCACCACGCGGTTCGCCCCGCGCCCACCGCGGCCGCCGCGACGACGACCGTGCCGGTGAGCAGGCTGCCCCAGGGCCACAGAAACGAGGCGACGAGCCCATCCACCGCGACTCGCGCAGCGCGTACGTTCCAGAGCATCACGACGCCCGAGAAGTCCTCGCCGGCCTGCGTGCCGAGCGCCGCCGCGTACTCGGACAAACCACCGCTCGCCCAGACGAGCGGAAATGCCCACGCGCAGACGCCAAGCCCCGTTGCCGCAACGGCGGCCGCGCGGTCGCGCGCGCGGAGCCCGAGCCGCGGCACGACCAGCGCCATCGCGAGCAGCGGCAGGGTGAGGAGGAACGTCTGTGACCGGATGCCGATCGCGAGCCCTGCAAGCAGGCCTCCCCACATCAGGGCAGCCGGACCGGCCCGTCTGCTGAGCACGGCAACGATGAGCGCCTGGGCCGCGACAGCACCCGCGAGGCCCATCATGTCGCTCAACGGACGTAACGCCGTGAACCAGAAGAGCGGCGACGCGATCGCGGTGACCGTCGCCCACAGCGCGTGCCGGTCGGCATTCCGTCCGGCCGCGTCGCGCGCTGCACCCGGGTTCGTGTCGTCGGGGCGCAGCGATCGAAACAACGCAAACAGCAGCCAGACCAGCGCGGTTGCGGAAAGGGTGCTCAAGAGCGCGAGCCCGCGCGCCTCGGGCGCGAACAGCCCGGCGCTTCGAAGCACCGCCGCCGACGCGCGTCCCGCCGCCACGAAGACCGGATAGCCCGGGGGGTGCGGCTGGTGGCGGGCGACGTCGAACTCGCTCAGCGCGAGAGCGAAGTTAATCGAATCGACATCTTCGAGCGTGGGCGGGAGGAACGGGAGGTGCGCCGCCAGGACGACAAGCCCGATCGCCGCGAGATGCCTGCGCGCCGTGGTGGCCGTGGATCAGACCTCGCGCAGGCGCAGCGCGTCGTTCAGGCTGCCCAGCCGGTATCCGCGCAAATCGATCGTGACGTGGGCGTACCCAAGGGCCCGCAGCTCGCGATCGATCAGCGCTGCAGTGTCGCGGTCCAGTGCCCGGCTGATTTCGCTCTCGCCGAGCTCCAGCCTGGCAATCGTGTCGTGATGGCGGACGCGGCAGATGCGGAACCCGAGGCCGCGCAGCACTTCCTCGGCGCGCTCGATCGTCCGCAGCTTCTCGTCCGTAACCTCGCTGAAGTACGGAATGCGCGAGGACAGGCACGCCGACGCGGGCTCATCCCAGGTGGGAAGGCCGGCGCGCCGCGAGAGCTCGCGGATTTCGTCCTTGGACAGGCTTACTTCGTCGAGAGGACTGCGCACCCCGAACTCACGCGCGGCCTGGCGACCCGGCCGATAGTCTCCGCGATCGTCCGCGTTGCTGCCGTCGGCGACGACAGGGATCCCCCGCTCGCGCGCAAGCGCCGAGAGGTGGGTATAGAGCTCATGCTTGCAGAAATAACACCGGTTCGCCGGATTCGCGCGGTACTCGGGGCGGGCCATCTCCGCCGTACGGATGAACTGGTGGTTGAAGCCGAATTCCCCGGCAATCCTGAGGGCGAGCGCGCGATGGCGCTCCGGGTAGCTCGGGCTCTCGGCAGTGACGCACAGCGCGGCGTCGCCAAGCGTCCGGTGCGCGGCGTACGCGAGGTACGCACTGTCGACACCCCCGCTGTAGGCCACGATGATGGAGGGCAGAGCGCGCAGCGCGCGCTCGAGCGCCGCCTCTTTTTCCTGGAGTGCGGATGGCGCGGCCAGGGGCAGCACCGGTGCCGCGGTGATGGGCTCGCCCGCCGGCCCCGGATGGCTCACCGGTCGGGCCCCTGCGTCTCCGGGACGCGGCGCCTGCGCACTAGTCGAGATCCTCCGTCGTATCATCCTCGTCGTCGTCTTCGTCCAGCTCGTCTTCGTCCTCGTCGTCGTCCTCGTCGTCGTCGTCGTCTTCATCCTCGTCGACCGATTCGAGTTCGACGGGCGCAATGCTCGTGACTTCGAGATTGGAGCCGCAGTCGGGACAACTGATCAGATCGCCTTTGTCGACATCGAATTCGTCGACCTCGACTTCGGCGTCACATTCCGGGCAGGTGGCCATACATGCTCCTGGCGGCAGACGTGGCGTCGACCGCGCGGCTTGGGATCCGAAGCCACACACAGCGTGCGTTTCTGATCGCGATAATCTCCGGATTATAACGAAAGCCTGATAAATTCTGCAACGCGCCTCCGCCCCTGGCACACGTTGCGCGACGTCAATCCCTGGGCTATGGCCGTATTGTGACTGTTACGAAAACCGTCATTGTCGCCGACGACACTGCGTTCGTGCGGGATCGGTTCGCCACGGCGCTGCTGAGCGCGGGCCATACCGCTCTGACGGTCAAGAGCGCGGCGGAACTGCTCGCCCGCGTGCGCGCGGATCTGGCGAAGATCGATCTGATCGTGCTCGATCTGCGGCTGCCGCACGCGGGGGGTGTGGACCTGGTCAGGTCGATCCGCAAGCTCGACGCGGGACGGCTGCCGATTCTGGTGTTCAGCGGCACGATCGCAACGGCCGAAGAGGTCCGCGACCTCGCCGCGCTGGGGGTTGTCGGCTACGTGAACGAATACAGCGCGGTGCAGCACATCCTGCCGTCGCTCGCGCCGCACCTGTTTCCCGACAACTTCAACCGCCGGGGAAGTCCGCGAGTGGTCCTGGGCATTCCGGTGGCGTATCGGTATGGGAGCACCATCGCGGCGGCGCTCACGTTGAATTTGAGCAAGGGGGGGGTGGCGATTCGGACCATGAGCCCGCTCCAGGGTCCGACGAAGCTGCGGGCCCGCTTCCGGCTGCCCGGCTCCAAGCGCGACATCCAGGCGGAATCGCGGATCGCCTGGAGCGATCGGCGCGTCGGCATGGGGCTCCAGTTCGAGAAGGTCGACCCCGTCGATCAGAGTGCGATCGACGAGTTCGTCGAGCAGCATTTCTTCTCGAACCGGAAGGCCTGACGAGCGCAGCGGTGCGATGTCAGAGACTCATGCCGGGCGGCCCGGCGTCGTGAGCCGCCGAAGCTCGGCGAGGTATTTCGGCACGGCGATCTTCGGTTCCTCTTCCTCCTCGTACTCCAGAGCGAGCCACCCGCGATAGTTGACCGCGTTCAGAATTTGCACGACCCGCGGCAGATCCGCGGGCCTGCCCGCGATGTGCGTCTTGATCTGCGCGGTGACGGCGTATGGCGCGATCATCGTGAGCTCGGCATAGGGATCCGCGCTGCGGAAATTGCCGCTGTCCCAGTTGACGCCGAGCCATTCCGAGTCGATCTCGCGGACGATCGAGATCAGCTGCTCCGCCGTCGTCACGATGCCGCCATGGTTCTCGAGCGCGAGCATCACGCCCCTGGCGCCGGCATACTCGCAGCACTCGCGGATGGCATCGATGCACCACTGGCGCGCCTGCGCGTCCGTCGTGCCCTTCTGGACGTTCCCCGCGAAGATGCGGATCGTCGGCGCGCCCATGTCCGCGGCCCGATCGACCCAGAGCTTCGTGTAGGCGATCTCCCGATCGCGCTCCGCGCCAGCGGGATGCGTGAACGTGTTCCCGATCGCCGTCCCCGAGACCGAGACGCCCGCCAGGAGCGCGCGCCGCCGCAGTCGCTGGAGGTACCGGTCAGGCAGCGGATCTGGAACGTAGTAGGAGGTGGGTTCGGTTCCGGGCAGCCCGTACTCGGCGCACAGATCGACGAAGTCCTCCAGCGTCATCGTCCCCGCATCGGGGCGGCGCGTCGCATCCGTTCCGGCCGCGCCGGAGCTCCGGCGCCGGTAGTCCGTGAGGTACTTCCGGAATGAATACGCTGCGAGACTCAACTTCATCTGCGGGCCGCCGCGGCGCTTGATGGGATCGATGGCGTCGGCTGAGGCGGGCAGCCCGGCCAGTGCCACCGACGCACCCGCCGCTTTCAGAAACGTTCGTCGTGAGCCGTTCATCGCGAATCCCTCCCAGCCTGACGTGAAATGGCCTTGTGCCCGTGCCGTTGCGCCCCCGAAATGGGGACACTCACCTTTACGCTAAGTCGTTGAAAGCCGGTCACGAATGTGTCCAATCTGCGACGAGCGTCGGCAGAATCAATAACTTACCGTAAAGATGAGTGTCCCCAATAACAATAGGGAGCTGGCCGGCGCCTGCCTCGGCACCCTTCCGGCTCATTCCCGGAGCAACCGGAGCGCATTGGCGATCACGATGAGCGAGGCTCCCATGTCGGCCGTGACGGCCATCCAGAGGGTCGCCGTGCCGGTGACCGCCATCACGAGGAAGGCGGACTTGAGGACGATCGAGAATGCGATGTTCGCGCGGATGTTGCGGCTGGCGGCGCGGCTCAGGCGTACCGCGTACGGGATCTTGAGCAGCTCGTCGGCCATCAAGGCCACGTCGGCCGTCTCGAGCGCCGCATCGGTTCCCGCCACTCCCATGGCTATTCCCACATCGGCGGCCGCCAGGGCGGGCGCGTCGTTGACGCCGTCGCCGATCATCGCGACCGAGCCGTGGCGTTCGCGCAAATCTTTGACCGCTGCCACCTTGTCTTCGGGCAACAGGCCCGCGCGAAAATCGTCCAGATCGCACGATTCGGCAAGCGCCCTCGCCGCGGGTGCGTGGTCGCCCGTCAGGAGGACGACGTGCCGGATGCCCTGCCTGCGGAGAAGCTCGATCGCCTCGCGAGCCGATTCCCGAGGCTCGTCGGACACGCCGATGACGCCGATTCCGCGGCCACCCTCAGCGACCATCACGGCGCTGCAGCCACGGGCGGCGATGGACGCGAACGCCGCTTCCATCGCCGGTGAGCACAGGCGCCGCTCTTCGAACAGCCGATGGCTGCCGGCCACCACGGCGTCCGCTCCGCGCCGCGCTTCAGCGCCCAGACCGGGCACCGCCTGAAAACCATCGACCTCGAACGGCACGATCCCGCGATCGGTGGCATGGGCGACGATCGCGCGGCCGATGGGGTGCTCCGAGCGGCTTTCGAGCGACGCCGCCACGCGCAGCACCTCGGCCGTATCTGAGCCGTTTACCCCGGCCACCTCGACGACCTGCAGACGACCGTGCGTCAGCGTCCCTGTCTTGTCGAATGCGATGCACCGCACCGCCGCGAGCCGTTCGAGACCGGCGCCCCCCTTGATGAGCACGCCCTTGCGCGCCGCCGCCGCAAGCGCCGAGACGATCGACACGGGGGTCGAGATCACCAGCGCGCAGGGGCAGGCAATGACCAGCAGCACGAGCGAGCGGTAGAACCAGGCCGCCCAGTCACCGCCAAGCACCAGCGGCGGGAGCAGCGCGACCGCCACCGCCGCGGTGAGCACGATCGGGGTGTAGATGCGCGCGAAGCGGTCGATGAACGTCTGGGTTGGTGCGCGCTGGGCCTGCGCGTGCTCCACGAGGTGAATGATGCGCGCCAGTGTGGAGGCGCCGCGCAGGCGCGTGACTCGCACGTCCAGCGCCCCGCGCCCGTTGATCGTGCCCGCAAACACCTCGTCGCCAAGCCGCTTCTCCACGGGCAGGGACTCGCCCGTGATCGGCGCCTGGTTGACGTAGCTGTCTCCGGCGGCCACGCGTCCGTCGAGGGGAATCTTCTCGCCCGGCCTTACGAGCACGAGGTCGCCGACCTCGACCTGATCCACCGGCAGGCGCCGTTCGCCACCGGGGCGCCGCACCAGAGCCTCCGCCGGCGCGAGATCCATGAGCGCGCCAATCGCACCTCGCGCGCGATCCATGGCGCGCGTCTCCAGGAGCTGCGCGAGCGCGAACAGAAAAACGACCGACGCGGCCTCGGACCACTCCCCCAGGAGGATGGCGCCGACGACGGCGACCACCATGAGGACGTTGATGTCGAGGACTCCGGCCCGGACCGCGACGAGTGCCCGGCGCACCGTGAAGACCCCGCCCGACACCACCGCGATTGCGTACGGCAGCCAGTGCAGCCAGTGCAGCCGAGGTCCCGTGTCCGCCAGCTGCAGGAGCAATCCGGCCGTGAACGCCACGCCCGACAGCACAACCAGCCGCTGGCGTGACGCCGCCGACGTCGTCACGACAGCCGGCTCCTCGTGTTCGAGCCACGCGCGCATGCCCGTCTGCGCCACGGCTTCTGCAATCGAGGCGGTGGAGAGCCTCGCGGCGTCGTACTTGATCCGCAGGCGCTGCCCCATCACGTCGGCATCGAGCGCCTCGAGGCCGGCCAGCCGCTTCAGGCGACGCTCGATGACGGCCACCTCCTCATGGCAATCCATCCCCTCGATCTTGAAGGTGGACTCGGCGTGGAGCTCGCAGACTTCACAGGTGTTCATCGCGATGGACCATCCGTCAAGCCGCCATGGCGGGAGGCGAGCTGCGTTTCCTCGACGTGTGTTCGTGCCTGCGTGAGGAGCTCCAGGATGTGGTGATCGTCGGCGGTGTAATAGACCAGGCGCCCGGCCCTCCTGGGGCGCACGAGGCGCATTCCGCGGAGCAGGCGCAGCTGGTGCGAGGCGGCGGATTCGCTGATGCCCACGAGCGACGCGATGTCGCACACGCAGAGCTCCCCTGCAGCGAGCGCGTCCAGGATCCGCACCCGCGTCGGATCCCCGAGCGCGCGGAACGTTTCCGCCAGCGCCTCGACCGTACGCGGGTCCATCAGTCGCGCGACAGCACGAGCGTGAGCATCCACCGCAACGGCCTTCGTAGCTCCGGAACGGCTCGTGGCAACAGCCGAAGATGGGTTAGACATATGAATATATGAACATCTGTTCATACGTATTCTACGGGAAATGTCCGGACGCACGCAACCCCCCGACCTCCGATCACGAGCCCGCGGATGGAGCGGGTCTTGACCGATTTTCGTAGTGTCGGTAGTATGCTGGATTGGGCCGTAATCGGCCTATCCTCTATACCTTACGCCGGTGCATCGACAGCCTTGGTTCCTCGCGGGACCCCGAGCGCCCGAGATGTATCGACGGTGGACGGAACGGAGCAGGGCTTGATCGAGGTTCAGCACATCACGAAGCACTACGGCCGCGTGACGGCCGTGGACGACGTCAGTTTTCGCGTGGAACGGGGCGAGATTCTCGGATTCCTCGGGCCCAACGGCGCCGGCAAGACCACGACGATGCGGATCCTGACGGGGTACATGCCTCCAACCGAAGGACGCGCCGTCGTCGCCGGGTTCGATGTGTTCGACCACCCGCTCGAGGCGAAGCGGCGGACCGGGTATCTGCCCGAGACGCCGCCGCTCTACCCCGACATGACCGTGCGGGAGTATCTGGATTTCGTCGGCAAGATCAAAGGGGTGCCGCCGCGCGAGCGGAAGGGGCGCGTGCAGACGGTGATGGAGCGCACGCGCGTGGCCGACATGGCGGACCGCCACTGCTCGAAACTGTCGAAGGGGTACCGGCAGCGTGTCGGGCTGGCGCAGGCGCTCATTCACAATCCGGAGGTTCTCATCCTCGACGAACCGACGGCGGGGCTGGACCCCAAGCAGATCATCGAGACCCGGGACCTCATCCGTGGACTCGCGGGGGACCACACGATCGTGCTCAGCACGCACATTCTTCCGGAGGTCGCCCAGACCTGCCAGCGGGTCGTCATCATCAACAAGGGGCGTGTCGTGGCGGTCGACACTCCCGACAACCTAACGGCGCGACTGAAGGGGGCGGCCACGATGTACGTCCAGG
>JALZOC010000539.1 GCA_030857365.1 Acidobacteriota bacterium | reverse complement strand
GCGTCAGGGCCTCGAGCGTCACGGGCGTATCGGCCGAGCGGAGGCCCGCGGTCGGCGTGATCACGAAGATCCCCGCCCCCGAGATGGGCGACTCGCGATCGGGCGGACTCGCGAACGCCCGCGCGTACGCGGCCTTCCCGCGGAAGTACAAGCCGCTCAGGAAGCTGAAGACCTCCGCGATCGGCGCGCCCTGCGGGCTCCGCAGCCGCACGGCCAGCGGGAACGAGGCGCGCTCGGACATGACCATCCGCGCCCGCGCGCCGGCGCAGTTGGCCGGCGACAGAAGGAAGATCCTGTGCATCAGATCGCCCAGCGCAGCAGCACCGCCCCCACGGTGAACCCGGCCCCCACCGACGCGAGGAGCACGAGGTCCCCCTTCTTCAGCCGGTTCTGCCTGATGGCGTCGGCGAGCGCCAGGGGAATGGTCGCCGCGGTCGTGTTGCCGTACATGTCGAGGTTGATGATGACCTTGTCGTCCGGCAGCCCGAGGCGCTCGGCCACGGCAGTGATGATCCGCCGGTTCGCCTGGTGCGACACGAACAGGTCGAGCTTCGACGGATCGATGTCGTTCCGCTCCAGCACGCGGCGGCAGATCTCCTCCGACTTGCGCACCGCGAACTTGAAGACCGCCTGGCCGTCCTGCTTCACGTAGTGCAGCCGTCCGTCAACGGTCTCATGTGAGGCCGGCAGCCGGCTGCCGCCTGCCGGCATGCACAGCGCCGGACCGCCGCTGCCGTCGATCTCGTGCGCGAAGTCGATGATATGCGGCTCCCCCTCGGCCGCGGCCGCAAGGACGACGGCCCCCGCGCCGTCGCCGAACAGCACGCAGGTCGTCCGGTCCGTGTAGTCGATGATGCTCGACATGACGTCCGCGCCGACGCAGAGCACGTGATCGTGCGCCCCGGTCGCCACCATCTGCATGCCCGTGGTGACCGCGTAGGTGAACCCGGAGCACGCGGCGCCGAGATCGAAGCCCCACGCGTGGTGGGCCCCGATCTTGTCCTGCAACATGCACGCGGTGCTCGGGAAGATCGTGTCCGGAGTGGTGGTGCCCACCACGATGAATCCGATCTCGTCTGGCGTCACGCCCGCCTGGTGCATGGCTCCGATCGCCGCTTCCTTCGCGAGGTCGGACGTGGCGACCCCCGGATCCACGATATGCCGCTCCTTGATCCCCGTCCGCTGCAGGATCCAGTCGTTGCTCGTCTGGACGAGCCGCTCCAGGTCGGCGTTGGTCAGGACCCGTGGGGGCACGTACGTCGACAGGCCCGCGATCTTCACACGGCGCAGGGTGCCGGCGGGCCTCGACGCCAACGCTCCGGAATCACTCACCACAGCCGATCCTTTCGCGGGGCCGTCAGCCCGAAGTACTCGTACGCGCGCGCGGTGGCAACCCGCCCCCGCGGCGTCCGGTCGAGGAACCCGATCTGGATGAGGAAGGGTTCATAGATGTCCTCAATCGCGTCCCGCTCCTCGCTCATCGCCGCCGCGAGGCTCGCGACGCCCACCGGTCCCCCGTCGAACTTCTCGATAATCGTGCGCAGGAGGCGCCGATCGATCTCGTCGAAGCCGTGCTCGTCCACTTCGAGCAGCCGCAGCGCCCTGTGCGCCACGTCGAGCGTGATGTGCCCGCTCGCCCGCACCTGCGCGTAGTCCCGCACGCGGCGCAGGAGGCGGTTCGCCACCCGCGGCGTGCCCCGGGAGCGTTTCGCAATCTCCACCGACGCGTCGTGGTCGATCGGCACGCCGATGATCCGCGCCGATCGCTGCACGATCTCCCGGATATCGCTCTCCTCGTAGAAGTCGAGCCTGTGGACGATCCCGAAGCGCGCCCTCAGCGGCGCGGTCAGCAGTCCGGTCCGGGTCGTCGCCCCGATGAGCGTGAACTTCTGCACCGGCACCTTGACGGATCGGGCGCTGGGGCCCTGGCCGATCATGATGTCGAGCTCGTAGTCTTCCATCGCCGGGTACAGGATCTCTTCGATCGCCGGGCTCATGCGGTGCACCTCGTCGATGAAGAGCACCTCCCGCGCCTGGAGCGTCGTCAACATCGCGGCCAGGTCGCCGGCTTTCTCGATGACCGGGCCGGCGGTCGGCCGGATCGCCACACCCAGTTCGTTGGCGATGACACACGCCAGGGTGGTCTTGCCCAGCCCGGGAGGCCCGTACAGGAGCACGTGATCGAGCGCCTCTCCGCGCTGTTTCGCGGCGGTGATCGAGACGTGCAGGTTCTCCCGTACCCGCTCCTGGCCGATGTACTCGTCCAGGGTCCGGGGGCGCAGTCCGGCCTCGTACTGCGCATCTTCGTCGACGCGGACGGCGGTCACGAGGCGGTCATCCGGCATGATGTCTTGTTCAGCCCCTCATCAGGGCGCGGAGCACATCGCGCAGCGCCTGCTCGAACCCGGCGCCCGGCGCCACGACCTTGTCGATCGCCTTTTCGGCTGCCTGCCGCTGGTACCCCAGGTTGAGGAGCGCCGAGAGGAGATCGGTCTGCAGCTGATCCTCGGGCCGCGAGGCCGCCGCGCCGGGATCTCCGCCCGGCATGCCCGCGGGCAGCCGGTCCTTCAACTCGAGGCCGATGCGTTCCGCGGTCTTCTTGCCCACACCCGGGATGGCCGTCAGCCTGGCGACGTCCTGCAGGCGCACCGCCCTGATCAGATCGAGCGGTTCGATGCCCGACAGCACGGCGAGCGCGAGCTTCGGACCGATGCCGCTGATGCCGATGAGCTTTTCGAACAGTTGCTGCTCGAGCGGGGTCGCGAAGCCGTAGAGCGCAATCATGTCCTCGCGAACGTGCGTGTGCACCCGCAGCGTCACCTCGACGCCTGGTTCGCCGAGCACGTAAAAAGTCGATAGCGGCACCTGCACGTCGTAGCCGACACCGCCCACGCCGACAACCAGCCGGCTGGGATGTTTCTCGAGCAGCGTGCCGCGCAGAGAGGCAATCACCGGGCGGGTCCGCCGAAGCGGCCATGCCCGGGGGCGGCTATCGCCGCCGGGCCGCCACTGCTCCCGACGTTGCGAGCGAGACGCGGTGCACCCGCGTGGACGCTCTTCACGGCCGGTAGTCGCGCCACGAGCGGATCGGCGTGGACGGGCGCTCTGCCGCGCGGGCGGCCGCCGCGCGCTCGGCGATGACC
>JALZOC010000538.1 GCA_030857365.1 Acidobacteriota bacterium | reverse complement strand
ACTACCAAGACGTTCGCTTGTTGAATGCCCGCTTTGGTGTCGCGATTCCCGAGATGTACCGCCACCGCGCATAGCCAGGAATTCCACTCCACGTCCCGGAGTAGCACCGGCTGGCGACCGCGGGGTTATCTGACCGGCAAGCCCAAGGCGTCGCTTCCCCTTCTGTGCACCGGGATCAGGGAACCTCGAGAGTGCTGCTCGCGTCGAAGGGCGGCAGCGCCAGCCGAGAGCGCCCAACTCGGCCGCTGGCCTGGCCTCGGAGACGCGGGTCGACCTGCCGGACCAGTGACGGGAAAGTCGACCGGCGTGCTGACCGCTTGGTCTCCTCCGACGACGGACCTGCGGCACCGGAGCGGTCTCGATCGTCTCTCACGCTCTCCCTCCGGCCGGGACGATCGCCAGGCTGTCCGAGGATGGCTGGCGGGCCCGTCGAGCGCTCCGCCTATTTGATTCCGACGACCATCGAGTCGGGGCCTACCAGGTGCTCGACGTAGCTCTCGCGGAAACCGGCCTCCGCCATCCAGGCGCGGCAGTCGGCGCCCGTGAAGTCGAAACCGCCCGGCGTCTCGATCAGCATGTTGAGGCTCATCAGCAGACCGAACGCGTTGTCGCGCCGCTCATCGTCGATGGTCGACTCGTAGACGATCAGCGCACCGCCCTCGGGCAGCGCGCCGTAGGCCTTCTGAAGCAGCACCTGCTTCTCCTCCAGGTTCCAGTCGTGGAGGATGTGTCCCATCACGAGCACATCCGCGTTTGGCAGCGGATCGGCGAAGAAGTCCCCGGCGGTGAAGCTCAAGCGCTCCTCGAGCCCGAGGCGCGCCACATACGCCTCGAAGATCGGCTCCAGCTCGGGCAGGTCGAAACCACCGCCGGTGACGTGCGCGTGGGACGACGCGATCTGCGCCGGCACGGCACCCTCGGCGCAACCGATGTCGATCACGGTCGCGTAGTCGCGCCAGGGGAACTTCGCTGCGATCGCCTGCGCCGCTCCGCCGCTGATCGAGCTCATCGCCTGCGCGAACTGCGCCAGCCGCGCCGGATCCGCATACAGCGCCGCGAAGAAGTCCCCGCCGTCCTTGGCCTCGTTCTGAGGCGCCCCGGTCCGCAGTCCCTCCGTCAACGACCCCCAGAATCCGTACAGCCGGGCGTTTGCCATCTCCAGCATCCCGCCCGCGTAGGAAGGCTTGGCCCGGTCGAGAAACAGCTCGGTCGCCGGCGTGTTCGCGTAGCGGCCGCCCTCGCGCTCGAGCATTCCCAACGCGACCAGCGCGTCGAAGAAGTCCGCGGCGCTGCGCCCATGAAGACCCAAGCGCACGCGCAGCGCTTCCCCATCGAGCCCGTCGGTCCCGGCCAGCTCCGAGAAGACCCCGAGCTCGATAGCGCTCAGCAGCACCTTCGAACCCCAGAAACCGAGCCCCAGCTGCATGATCGCGTCCGGCGTCACCCCCGCCGCCGCTCCCTCACCCATCACGACCCCACTTCCCTTGAGAACCAATGCTGCCGCCTAACCTACTGTGCACCGCCAGCACGGCGGGCCGAGGCTTATGCACCTGTGCGGCCGCGGCACACCGGGGGTTTGTGCCGGAAGCGTCGAAGAGCAGCACCTGCGCAAGATGGCGAGTGCTGGCAGGCGAACGACTTCGCGCGGCCGAGCTTGCGTGGCGGCCGGTCGGAGCCATACGATCGGTGTGAGTAACGGAATGGCCGCGTCTCGACCGAGCTATGCGCCGAACTCTCGGCTGGATTGCCGTTCACCGACGGAACGGCTCTTGCTGCGCGTGCGTCGTCGCGCGCGACAGCGCTGGTCGGCCCAGAAGCTGCTCGACGAGCGGGAAGAGATGCTGTCGGGGCTCGACGCGCTCGAGGGCAGCCGGGTGAAGGTCGCGGCGAAGTTAAGGCGGCGGGCTGTGGAGAAGCCAGCGGCCCGCGGCGTCATCGAGGAGGCGAGTCGAAAGGTGCAGTCCAAGCTCGAGCTCGCCGCTGAGAGTGTGCGCCATCGACTACTGCTCAGCGAGAGCATCCTCAGCAGTCGGGGCGTCAGACCGTGGGAGGACGCCGAGGGCTAGACCAGACCTTCGCTGCCGCAACCGTCGGAGACCACTGGAAAAGCCGATTTCGCATGAAATCGCCAGGTCAGAAATCCTTCAGAGCATCGCCAGAGAGCCTTAGAACGGCTTACAACGCGTCGGCCATCCCGGGCGCTCGCGGCTGCGGGACTTTTTCAGCGGTCTCATCGAAGAGCAGCACTTTCCCGTACTCAGGCCTCGCAGCGTAAGGTGCGCGCCCAATGAGCACTGTCGACGCGGCGCACCTCGCCCGCCGTATCTATGAGCGCAGCCATCTGACGGGCGAGTTCCGGTTGCGCTCGGGCGCGACGAGCAGCGAGTACTTCGACAAGTACCTGTTCGAGTCAGATCCGGAGCTGCTGCGCGAGATCGCTCACGTGCTAGCTGGGTTGCTCCCGGACCGGGTGGACGCCGTCGCCGGGCTAGAGCTCGGCGGCGTGCCACTCGCGACGGTCCTCTCGCAGCTCTCGGGGCTCCCCGCTCTCTTCGTCCGCAAGCAGGCAAAGACGTATGGCACCTGCCGACTGGCCGAGGGCGGCGAGGTCGCGGGGCGCAGGTTGGTGGTGATCGAGGACGTCATCAGCACGGGGGGCCAGGTGGTCGCTTCCTGTCGAGCCCTTCGCGAACGAGGGGCGGAGATCGTCGCTGTGCTGTGCGTGCTGGACCGCGAATCCGACGGTGCCGCAAGCATCGCCGCCGAAGGGCTGAAACTGCGCTCAGCCTTCACGATGACTCAGGTCCGCACCGCCGCCGGCGGCTGAACCTCCCGCTGCCACGCTGGCGGCAGCAGTGCCGCTCGCGTCGAAGAGCGGCACTGGGGCGAGCGCGGGCAGAGTGCTCCTGGTCGCGCGAAGCGCTAGTCGAGTCGGCGTCGGACGCGCGCCTCCTGCCGGCGAAGAGAGCAGTGCGCCGGTCGATGCGCCTCGCGGGACCCCGTATCGAGCCGTATGGGAAGGGGCAGCGCGACGGCTGGGGGACGCCCGGATAGGTTGTTGCGTCCTCGCTGATCGCGCATAGCGCAAGCGGTGGACGGCTTGGTGAAGTGGTCCGGGGTAGCGTCTGAAGTGCCAGCGCGTGGGCGTGGATGGCT
>JALZOC010000537.1 GCA_030857365.1 Acidobacteriota bacterium | reverse complement strand
GCACCATCACGCGCGACCCCTCCCTCACGGTCACGCTGCACGGCAGAGCACACCGGGATGCGCCGCCGGTGGCCGGTGCCGAACCCTTTCCCCTCATCATCGTGTCCCACGGGTACCCGGGTAACCGCTACTTGATGAGCCACCTCGGCGAGAACCTGGCCAGCAAGGGGTTCGTGGTCATTTCGATCGACCACCCGGACAGCACGTACGACGACCAGAAAGCCTTTGGAAGCACACTGTACAACCGCCCCTTCGACCAGTTGTTCGTCCTGCATGAGATCGCCAGGCTCGCGCGGACCCCGCGCAGCTTCCTGACCGGCCTCGTCGATACCGGGCGGACGGGGCTGGTCGGATACTCGATGGGCGGATACGGCGCGGTCAACGTGGCCGGGGGCGGATTCAGCACGGCGAGCGAAACGCTGCCGATGGCGCCGCCGAACAGGCTGCTGGCCGAGCGCGGGGCGTCCGCAGCCGAGTACCGGAAGAGTCTGGATCCACGAATCAAAGCGGTGATTGCCATCGCACCCTGGGGCATGCCTGCCGGCTTTTGGGATGCCGAAGGGTTGAAGGGCATCAGGACGCCGATTCTGTTCGTGGCGGGCAGCGTCGACGAGGTGGCGGGTTACGAGAAGGGCCCGAGGGCGATCTACGAGGGGGCGGTCAACGCGGAGCGTTATCTGCTCACGTTGCTGAATGCGGGCCACAATGCCGCGGCGCCAATCCCTGCACCGGCCGAGACGTATGTGTTCTCGGAAACCCTCAAGGCGTATCCGTTCGTGCACTACGCGGATGCGGTGTGGGACACGACGCGCATGAACAATATCCTCGACCACTTCGCGACCGCGTATTTCAGCCTCCATCTCAAAGGTGAAGAGGACAAGAAGGCCTACCTGATTCCCACCGGCAGAAACCCCGCGCCTCTGCCGGACACGGCAGCGACAAGAGCCGAGGGCGCGCCGTGGAAGGGATTCAAACCGCGCACCACCGTCGGCCTGACGCTGGAACACGCCGCCCCCGGCAAGTAGCACGCGGCACTTCGCGGCGGCAGGCCGCATGTGGTGCACGTCGCACCTCGCACGCCGACAAGTCGCACGTGGCACCTGTGGCACGAGGCGCGTTGCACGTAGCCATTGACACGCCCCGCAATCGCGGCTGAGAATGCCACTCCTATGAAGAACATCTGCAGAATCGTTGTACCAATCGTGCTGGTGACCCTGGTCGCCGCGCCCGTGCACGCCGGCCAGGCCGCCGCTCCTCAGAGCGGGACGGCGCCCAAGCCCGCCGACACCGAGGTCTGGGAACCGGTCCCAAAAGTCGTCACCCCCGGATCCTCGACCAATACCGCTCCAGACGATGCGATTGTGCTGTTCGACGGGAAGAACCTCGACCAGTGGGTCTCGGCCAAGGACAAATCGCCCGCCCGCTGGACGGTCGCGGATGGCATCTTCACCGTGAACAAGCCGACAGGCGACATCGAGACAAAGCGCAGCTTCACGAACTATCAGCTGCACCTGGAGTGGCGCACTCCTGAAGGGATCACCGGAACCGACCAGGGGCGTGGCAACAGCGGTGTGTTTCTCGCCTCCATCCCGACCGCAGGGGGCGGCTACGAGCTGCAGGTGCTCGATTCGTACAATAACAAGACCTATCCGAACGGGCAGGCGGGAAGCATCTACAAGCAGTCGATTCCGCTGGTCAATGCCAGCCGCAAGCCCGGTGAGTGGCAGTCGTACGACGTCGTCTGGACCGCGCCGACGTTCAACGCCGACGGGTCGCTCAAGACACCGGCGTACGTGACCGCCCTCCACAACGGTGTGCTCGTGCAGAACAATTTCGAGCTGAAGGGGGAGACGCTCTACATCGGCAAGCCGACGTACAAGCAGCACGGCCCCGCCCCGATCCGGCTGCAGTCCCACGGAGATCCCAGCCCGCCGATCAGCTTCCGGAACATCTGGGTGCGCGAACTTCCGCCGGTCGCCTCGAAGTGACGCCGATCGGCTGCGGGCGGGAGACGGCATGCGATATGTGACCGTGTCGAAGCGCTGGTTTTCGCTGGCCGATACGTACGGCATCGAGATCGAGCCCGGCCAGGATGATGTGCTGATTCTGGCCAGCGCCGTGGTCGTGGATCAGGCCTGCCATCCCGACGACAAGGGGCACTGAGCAACTCCCGCCCGCCGGCGTCACGATGAACGAACGCATTCATGCGCTGGTCGAGACGATCTGGCAATACCATCAACTCCATCATCAGCTCGCGACTGCCGACGCCCTGCTGGTGCTCTGCAGCCACGACCGCCGCGTTGCCGAATACGGAGCGCAGCTGTTCCTGGAGGGATGGGCGCCGCTGCTGATTTTCTCGGGCGGCCTCGGGTCGATCACCGCACGGCTCTGGAGCGAGCCGGAAGCCGATCAGTTCGCTGCCATTGCGTGCGCGATGGGAGTGCCGCGCGAGAGCATCCTGGTCGAGAACGCTTCGACGAACACGGGTGAGAACATCCTGTTCACGCGCGAGCTGCTCGCGGCGCGCCAGCTCGACCCCCGCACCTTCATCGTCGTGCAGAAGCCGTACATGGAACGCCGCAGTTTCGCGACGTTCCGTAAACTGTGGCCCGACCGCGACGTGATCGTCGCCTCGCCGAAGGTCACGCTCGATGAGTACCTCGCCCGCTACTCGAACGAGGCGCTGTCGCAGCGCGAGGTCATCAGCATCATGGTCGGCGATCTGCAGCGGATTCGGGTCTATCCAGAGCGGGGCTTTCAGATTCACCAGGACATGCCACCCGAGGTCTGGGCCGCCGGCCGGGAGCTCATTCGCGCAGGGTACGATACGCGTCTGGTCTCGCCCGTCCTGGATTGAGGTTCGGACGACGGCGATGGTATTCGTGTCGCACGCGGCCATGATCACGCGCCAGCCATCACGCGCATCCGCCCGCCGGGCCGTTCTGCTGCTCATGCTCTGCGCGCCGCTGGGCGCCTCCTGCTCGCCATCCGTGCCAGCCGGCAGCCCCACACAGGCGTCCCCACCCGCCGCATCGCCGGTTCGAGTGCTGATGCTCACGGCGACTGCGGGGTTCCGTCACGAGTCGATCCCCGCGGCACGCCAGGTGATGGCGGCGCTCGGACCCGCCAACGGGTTCACCGTCACCGCGACCGAGGATCTCTCGGTT
>JALZOC010000536.1 GCA_030857365.1 Acidobacteriota bacterium | reverse complement strand
CGCACGAGCGTGTCTGCGGTGTACGACAGCCCGGGCGAACAGAGTTCCAGGTCGCTCGTGCTCAGGCCGGCGATGCCACTCACCGCGAGCGCCGCCATCGCGAAGCGGTGATAACGCGACGCGACAGGCTCCAGCAGGCGGTGGGGAGGGATTCGGGACGGCAGCACGATGACCCGATCCAGGGCGAGCGCCGTCCGGGCCGCCTTCGCGGCTTCGATGTGACCCACGTGAATCGGGTCGAGGGTGCCTCCGAGCAGACCGACGCGTCCCGCGGCGTTCATTCCGTGAGCGTGCGGATCGGAGGCTCCGAAGAGGCGGCGTCGGGGGCGGCCGGCGATGACTCCAGGACCCGGGGCGCCGCGACACGGTCGCGGGATGCGGCGACCTGCTGCCACACGGCTTCGAGCAGCGCGTCGATGCCTTCGCCCGTGGCGGCCGACATCCTGTACAGCGGAACGCCGAGATGGTCCAGATGCGCCTGCAGGCGCGCCAGACGCTCGGGTTCGTCGAGCGCGTCGATCTTGTTGGCGGCGGCGATGACCGGCTTCTCCGACAACCGTTCTCCGGAGGCGTCGCGGCCAGGAAACAACTCGAGCTCGCGCACGATCACATCGTAGTCGCTGACGGGCTCCCGGCCGCTCGCCGAGGAGACGTCGACGAGGTGCACGAGCACCTTGGTCCGTTCGAGGTGGCTGAGGAAACGGTGGCCAAGTCCATGCCCTGCGTGGGCGCCTTCGATCAACCCGGGGATGTCGGCGACCACGAACGAGCGCTCGCCGGACAGTCCGACCACGCCGAGATTCGGCACGAGCGTCGTGAACGGGTAGTCGGCGATCTTCGGCCGCGCGGCGGAGATCCGCGAAATCATCGTGGACTTGCCGGCGTTCGGGAAGCCGAGCAGGCCGACGTCCGCGAGAAGCTTCAGATGGAACCGGAGGGCCTTTTCCTCTCCCGGCAGCCCCGGCTGCGTGCGACGCGGGGCGCGGTTCGTGGAGGTCGCAAACGACGCGTTGCCGTGCCCGCCGAGCCCCCCCCTGGCGAGCAGCACGCGCTGCCCGTCGGCAGTGAGATCCGCAACCTGCGCGTAGGATCCGTCGTCCTGCTTCGCGCAGACGACGGTGCCGGTGGGGACCTGGAGCTCGATGTCCGTGCCGTTCTTGCCGGTGCGGTTGGAGCCTTCGCCGTGCGCGCCGCGACCGGCGGCGAAGATTTTCTGGAAGCGGAAGTTCAGGAGCGTGTTCAGGTTGGCGTTGGCGACGAGGTACACCGAGCCGCCGGGGCCGCCGTCTCCCCCGCTCGGTCCGCCCCGGGGGACGAATTTCTCGCGCCTGAACGCCATGGCGCCGCGGCCGCCGTGGCCGGCCACCACGTGGATGTCGACTTCGTCTACGAACACGGCAGGGACGCGAGGCGGAGGCCGCGCGCTACGCACATCTGCGGCACTAGCCCGCCAGGGGAATCACGCTGATCACGCGTCCCCGGGCGCCGTGGTCCTCGAACTTCACCGTGCCGTCGACCTTCGCAAAGAGCGTGTCGTCCTTGCCCAGGCCCACGTTGAGCCCCGGGCGGAACTTGCGGCCCCGCTGACGGACGAGGATCGACCCGCCCGTCACGACGTTGCCGTCGTGACGCTTGACGCCCAGTCGCTGGGCGTTACTGTCGCGACCGTTGCGTGAACTGCCCTGTCCTTTTTTTGTAGCCATGATAAGAAAGTCTGAAGGCGGTTATCCGACGATGTCGGTCACGCGGATGCGCGTGTACGTGCTCCGGTGGCCGCGCGTCTTGCGGAAGCCCTTCCGCCGCTTCTTCTTGAAAACGACGATCTTGGGTCCGCGGGACTCTCCGTCCACGATGCCGACGACGCGGGCGTTGGCGACGAAGGGCGCCCCGGCGAGCATCTCGCCGCCGTCCTTTTCGAGGAACAGCACCTGGTCGAAGGTGATTTCCTTGCCGATTTCCGCGTCGACACGGTCGACCGTGAGCACGGATCCGGGATCCACCCTGACCTGACGCCCGCCCGTTTGAATGATTGCGAACACGTCACATCCTCCGACTGCCTGAGCTGCACCCGCGGGACACGCCCCCACGGCCGAAAACGGCACCATGTCAAAAGAGTCAGGGTAGCACGGAAGGGCCGCCTCCGCCAAGGCTCCAGGCTGGGTGCGGATTACCTCAGCAGGACGCGGGTGCCCCGGATTTTCTGCGCGCTCAGCGTGCCGAGAAAGGTTGGAAGGATCTTGTCCATCAGCTCGAAATACGACGAAAGCGCAGGCGTGTTCTGCTGCGAGTTGTACAGGATCTCCTCGTGCAGCGTCTCACTGTGCAGCGTCGTACCCGTCCGGCCGTCGATGAAGATGAACTTCGGCGTGAGGATGAACCCCTTGCGCTCCATGTAGGTGCGAATCGGGACCACCGTACGCCGGCCGAGCTGGTCGTACTGTTCGATGTTGCGGGTGACGAAGCCCGACGTCTGGTGCGGCGTGAAGAGCACGGTCCCCGTCACGATGAGGGGGTTCTCGTACTCTTCGCCGATCTTTTTCCAGAAGGCCACATCCGCGAAAATCGACTGGTACTTTTCAAGGTCCTTTTCGGTGCGGATTCTCACGTCAGGCGACGCCGCCGGCTGCGCGGAGGCCGCCGGACCGGCCGCGGGCGGAACGCCGGCCGGGGGAGCTTCCGACCCCGTCGGAGCAGCCGCCGAAGGCAATGCGGGCACCGCGTCGATGCCGCCCTGGCCAGGTTCGCCACCCTGCGTGGGCGCCTTCGCCTTGTCGGCCGCCATCTCCGCGAGCGGGAGGACCTCGGCTTCGATCACGCGCAGCGCCGACCTCGATCGGAGCTGACTCCTGAGCAGGCGGACGGTCTCCAGATTCGCGTCCACGTCGTCGGTGCCGCCGCTGATGAACCCCGCCACCAGGACGCGGCGGAACGCCGACACGTCCATCTTCGCCGAGATGGGCGTCTCGATCGGCACCTCGAAGAAATTGGTGCATGCGCTCACCGACGTGAGCAGGAGGAGGCTAGCGATCGCTGCGGCGCTTCGCGCGGTCATTGATTTCTTTGAAAAGATCGTAGTTCTGACGAATCAGCAAACTCTTCGGATCGAGCGTGACTGCCTTGTCGTATGCCTGCCGCGCCTCTTCGAACTTCCCCTCGTGCTCGAAGCC
>JALZOC010000535.1 GCA_030857365.1 Acidobacteriota bacterium | reverse complement strand
CACTACGGCCGCGCCGCCACGGTCCTCGAGGTCCGTCACCGCACGCGCCTGGCCGCCTACGCCGCCCATCCCGAGCGGTTCGTGCAGGGGCCGCCGCGGCTCGAAACGCTTCCGGATGCGGTGTGGATCAATCCGCCGACAACACCGACGCGACCGGAAGCCCCAGGATCGACGATCGTCACCCCGGACGACCCACAGCATGGGGTGATTTACCGCGCCGCAGCCCTCGTGGAGCCTCGGCCAACCGTGTTCGTCAACCGCGTGGAGTCGCTACAGTAAATACAAAGTCAGGTTGTCTCAAAGTCGTTGACACGGCCCGCTCACGGGCGACGTTAACGACACGTATGCCGATCTGGTGCTGCCAGACGGCGGCTGTTTCTGCCATCGAATAAGGTGGAATCCCTTCAGCGGGAAAGGTTGAATGTGTTGGGGGACCGTGTTATTACCTCGGCAGCTCGGCTCTGAAAACAGTGCCGGACGAGACATGGATCCCACCCGCGAACGTGCCGCCCCTCTCGGATGCTCGGCCGATCGCAGGGTGTAAGCCGGAACCACCGAAATCGTCGAAGTAAAAAGGAGAGTTCAAGTGAGCAATGACTCACGAACGCCGCTGCGGCCCGTAGTGACATCTAAAGGTGTTCGTGTCGCGCTCGTTGCGCTATTGAGCACGGTGTTACTAGGTGCGTGCGGGCGGCAAGCGCCTAATCTCAGCGCTGAGGCCATCCGCCGCGTGCGCCTCGGCATGACACCGCACGAAGTGGAAGGGATCCTGGGGCAGCCAATTAGAATCCGTTCGGGCAGCGTCGGGGACACCGTTCATGACTACGCGCTTCCTGGCATCGCCGGCCAGTCTTTTTGGATTTCCTATGATAGGGACCGAGTCACATTGGTTCATGCGAAGTTGCACAAGCTGCTCGGAAAAGATCGAGCGATCTACGAGGAGGCTCCGCATCATGCACGGTTTGAAACTCCTGAATTTGAAGCGTCATTCCGAGGTCACTGAAACACGATAATGAAGGACGGGGACCTTGAAACTTGCACCCTCGGCCGCCACGCCCAAGGTAACGCCGGCCGGGCACGCAGTGCAAAGCGACAACTCAGAAAGGCCGCCAGCCGGGGCACGGCCGTCGGCGAACGCGGGCGGAGGCTTGTCCAGGTTCAGCAAATTCCGATCGGCGGCCCGAGAATCGCTGAACGCTTCCCGAGTGGCGCCGGAGGTGCCGCTCGCCTTGGGGATTTAACGAACGGCTGGCGTCGGACCGCCAGAATTTCCGCTCCGGGGGTGCCCGGCGCCTCTCCTCGACTCCGAACGTGTCGTGCTCGCGCACGAACGCGCCCGCAGCGCCGTAGTCAATCGACGCGCTGTGCCTGCGCTGGGCTTCAGGTTGCCACAGCTCTGAGGGCGAATGAGGGGCGACAAGCGGGACGGGACGAGAACCTGAAGAAAATCCTGAGCGTTTTCCAAGCTTGTGGCAGACGGCCAGTCCGACGTGTTCACCCGAGGAGAGCCCGTTGAGGGATAGGGGGAGGCCCGCTGCTTGCGGGCCCGTTCCTCGTCCGCCGCGAGGAGTTTGCCGACCTGCGAGTGCCAACCGTGGGTGTCGCGTAGCGGGAGCAGCGCTTTGCGCACGAGCGCGATCGCCTGCAATCGCACGACGTCCATCTCCGGTTCGAAAACCGGCAGAGGCGGGATCGGCGAGGCGAGTAGCTCCCGGTCGGAGTCATTGCTGTTTGGCCAGGCACCGCGGCCGAAGCTGATCTCGTCCGATTGACCGAGCGCGCGTGCCGGCAGCGGCTGGCGCTGGACTTCCTTTCCCGCCTGCAGCTTCGCCCAATATCCGCGCGTCGGGACCGGGATGTTGGCAGCGGCGCAAATCTTCGCGATGCCGCGATCAGATAGGGAAAATCGCTTCGCGACAGCCTGCATCGGCTCGGACCACACCAGGTCGTAAAGCGCGCGACGAGTGAACTTGTGCGGCATAGGTTCCTCCCGGACTGCCTGGGCGTGACGCGCACGATGATGCATGCCGTCGGACGTCAACGGTCCATGGCTGGGTGTCTCCGGGGAGAAACTCTGGATGTCACGTTCGAACAAGATCAAGGAGCGGTCACAGGACGTCGTCGGCCGTCACCTGTTGCTGACTGGCCAGGCCGACAGGTGCCAACGTCGGGGGATCATCTCGGGAGCAGACCACATAGGTGGCGAGCATCAACGTGGTCGGCACCCGATCGCACGTCGCCGTGATCGGCACCCACGCCCGTCCCCGTTTCCAGCGACGCTCGTCCAGGATGATACGACGCGGCATTCCCCCGTGGACGCGGGTCGGCGATGCTGCGCCGGGAATGCTCCTGAGCCGTTCCTTCCGTTTGGTTTTCAGAGAACCGCAATGCGACCCTGGACTTCAGCCATCGATACGGCTTTGAGATACTGACACCATGCCCACAACAGGGATCCGGGACGAGGATCGGCTGATCGATCTGTTTCTCAGCGTTTACGAGCACGGCAAGTGGGCGGGTGCGCGATCAGATCGCGAGTCGCCCGAACGTTCAAGAGACGGCGCAGTTGACGCCATCGCCAAGCAAGTCGGGACGGGCCGCACCTTGGCTATTGAGCACACGCTTATCGAGCCATTCGTCGGCGAGAGGAGAGACTTCTACAAACAGTTTCGGGAATTCCAGCGTCGCCTAAATGAGGATGTGTCCCTGAAAGAGCCTGGCGTCGCGCTCTATATAGATGCACCGGTCAATGTCCTGCCGCGCGGTGCGGACTGGGGCTCGATCCTCGACGACGTATGTGCTTGGCTGAAAGCTGAGAAGGCAACGTTCGGCCTGGATGCTAGCATTCGCCTTTGCGCCAGTTCTCATCACCCGAGCGGGAGCATTCCACTTAGCGTGCAACGTGAACACCTCGGGGATTCGAACGACGCCGTCGTCATCGTGCAGCGGTACGGGGAGGTGCGCGTGCCGGAATCAGTCGCAAAGGCTCTCCGCCGCAAGCTGCCGAAGCTTGTCTCGACCGACGTCGACTGCCGTATTCTGATGCTCGAACGCGATCAAGGCTTTGTTTACTCGAGCGCGATCTATGAAGCTCTCGGTAGTGTCCCGTCAAGTGGTGGAAATTCAATTGCCGCATTCGTGAGTTCGCCTACGCCTACATAATCGTCCCGAGG
>JALZOC010000534.1 GCA_030857365.1 Acidobacteriota bacterium | reverse complement strand
ACGGAAGCGTGCGGGACGGTGCTCAGGCACTCGAATACCAGCCGGTAGAACTCTGGATGCGACTGCCACGTCTGTCCGGTCACGAGGCGGCCATCCCGCACGGCCTGGTCAGCCGTGACGTAGGTCGCGCCCGCGGCTTCCATCTCCCACCGGCAATTCTCGTACGCGGTGACCCGGCGGTCCCGGACGAGCCCGGCGGCGGCGAGGATCTGCACGCCGTGGCAGATGGCGAAGATCCACTTCCGCTGCTGATCGAACGCACGGACGATGTCGAGGACGCGGGGGTCGTGCCGCAGGTACTCCGGCGCCCGCCCCCCCAGCACGAGCACGGCCTCGTACTCGGCAGGGCGCACGGCGTCGAACGTCAACTCCGAGTCGACGCCGTACCCCGGACGTTCGACGTATGTGTCCCAGCCAGGCTCGAAGTCGTGGATGACGAGGTGGAGCCGCCGCTGGCTCGGCGCGGCGATCCGGGGCACGAGTCCGGCCTCGAGCATCCGGTGCCGTGCGTACAGGCACTCGTAGCTCTCGCCCGCATCGCCCGTGATGATCAGGATGGATCTGGCAGTCACGCGCTCGATTGTTCACGAGCCCCACGATTCTGGCAAGTCCCTCGGAGGGACGCAAACGCCCGGGATGCGGCCGGGCGATCCCCCGGCCAGCCATGATAAGAATACTGTTTGCCTGCTTTGGAGGTTTCGATGACTGTTGCCGCTTCCACCCTGCTCGGCCGTCCCCTGTGGTACGAGTTGATGACAACCGACATGAAGGCCGCCGAGACGTTCTATCGCACGGTCGTCGGCTGGACGTCGGTGCCCTTCGACGGGGCGCCTCAGCCGTACGTCATGTTCAACCGTACTGGAGACATTCCCGTGGCCGGCCTGATGACATTGCCCGACGACCTCAAGGCGCCGCCGTTCTGGGCGATGTGTGTCGGCGTGCCGGAGCTCGAGCCAGCCGCAGAACACATCAAAGGACTCGGCGGGGCCTCGCGCTCTCCGGTGATCGAGGTGCCGGGCGTCGGCCGCATGCAGATGATGACAGACCCGCAAGGCGCCGCCTTCTACATCTATGAGCCGGAGGGCACCGAGCACCGGCGGGAGGCCGCGGCAGAACCGGGCGAGGCGTCGTGGCACGAGCTGATGACGACCGACGCACCCGCGGCGATGGCGTTTTACAATACGGTCTTCGGCTGGCAGCCCAGCGAAGCGATGGACATGGGGCCGATGGGCAAGTACCACATGTTCAATCGTCCCCATGGAATGATCGGGGGCATGATGAACAAGCCGCCAGAGATGGCGCACGTGCCGCCAAACTGGCAGATCTATTTCCGGGTACCCGACATCACGGCCGCGACCGAGCGCATCACGGCGAACGGCGGACAGATCCTCAACGGTCCGATGGAGGTTCCTGGCGGGTCATGGATCGTGAACGCCATGGATCCGCAAGGCGCGGCGTTCGCGCTGCACGACACGACAACGCGGTAGCGATTCAGCAGCCCATGCACGAGTCCTCACCTCCCGACGCGCCGGGGAACGCCGATGCGTCGGTGGAGCGTTTTGCCTTTCTGGCCCGGGCGGGAGAGGTGCTCGCCGGGTCTCTCGACTTGGAGCAGACGCTCCAGGAAGTCGCGCGGCTCGCGGTTCCGACCCTCGGCGATCTCTGCATCGTCGATATCGTCGAGAACGGCGTGCTTCGCCGGGTCGCGACGATTCACGTCGCCGCGGCCAAGGCCGGACTGCTCGACGACCTGCGGGTGCGTTATCCGCCGCCCGGGCCGCGGGAGCACGTTCAACGTCCGTCTGCCCGTGGCGCGGCTGGTGGCGGTGGCTCCGGAGCCCTCACATTCGGTCGTCCAAAGCGGGTCGTCGCGCGCGCGGCGCATCCTCGTCGTCGACGACAACACCGACGCCGCCGAGATGCTCGCGGCGCTGCTGACGATGGACGGCCACGACGTGCGGACCGCGTCCACCGGCCCGGACGCGCTTGCGATTGTCACGGACTTCCATCCACACCTGGCGTTTCTGGACATCGGGCTTCCGGGCATGAGCGGCTATGAGCTGGCGCGGCGGCTGCGGGCCGATCGACGTCTCGCGGGGCTGACAATGGTCGCCGTCACCGGGTGGGGTCAGGACGAGGATCGGCGCCAGTCGCGGGAGGCCGGTTTCGATCAGCACCTGACCAAGCCGGTGGATCCGCGCGAGGTGCAGGCGCTCGTCGCGCAGACTCCAGGCTGACGGAGCCACCCTTTCTGCTCCCCCATCAATCGAGCCACGAGAAACCAGCACGTCCCTAAAGCCTCCCCCCGGGGCGGCGCTCAGGTGTATAAGGGTGCAGACGCCGGGGCCCTCCGGCGGCCGGCGCGGTGTACTTGCACAGGTGCCAAAATCGTTCGGGCAGAGGGAGTCCGCAATGCGAAAGGCCGTAGCGTTGGTCTGTCTTGTCTTGGTCGCGCTGTTGTCCGCCGTTGCGGCCTCCGGCCAGGCCGTCTACGGCAACATTGTCGGCACGGTGGTCGACGAGTCAGGGGCGGGCCTTCCGAACGCCAGAGTGACGATTACCGACACCAGCAGGGCCGCCAGTTTCACCACCACCACCAATGACTCAGGCTTCTTCACGCAGCGGTTCCTGATCGCCGGACGCTACCAGGTGCGCGTGGAAGTCGAAGGATTTCGAGCCTACGTGCAGGACGTGAGCGTGTCGTTCGACCAGGAAACGAGCCTGAACGTCAGGTTGCAGGTCGGGCAGCTCAGCGAGACCGTCGAAGTGAGCGCGGGGACTCCGCTGCTCAAGACCGAGCGCAGCGACGTGGCGACGACGTACAGCGAGAAGACGGTCGCGAGCCTGCCCATTCTGAACCGGCGGTTCACCGCGTTCGAGTTGTTGACGCCAGGCGTGCAGGCGACGACCTCCCAGACCGCCTCGAGCGAGGATCCCCAGGGGTCCTATCGCAAGGTCGTCAACGGCCAGAGCTTCGCGGGCTCGGCGCACCTGCTCGACGGCACCGACAATCACGACGCACTGCTCGGCCTCATCGTCATCAATCCGACGCTCGAATCGGTCACCGAGGCCAAGGTCACGACCGCCAACTACGACGCCGAGTTCGGCGCGACCGCGGGGGTCATCAGCGCAGACGAAGTCCGGTACGAACGCGCTCCACGGCGCGGTGTCC
>JALZOC010000060.1 GCA_030857365.1 Acidobacteriota bacterium | reverse complement strand
AAGGCATCGGAGCTCGTGCTCACCGACTCGGGCGGCATTCAGGAAGAGGCGCCGGCGCTGAACGTGCCGGCGCTCGTGATGCGCGAGACCACGGAGCGTCCCGAAGGCCTTGCGTCGGGTGGGGTGGCGCTGGTGGGCACGGGTTACGACGCCATCGTCTCGGCAGTCCGCGGGCGTCTTCGCGAACCCCGCATCCAGCGGTCACTGCCGGGTCCCTGCTCGTACGGCGACGGCAAGGCGGCCGAACGCATCGTGTCCATCACTCTGGGGCGATCGGGGGTGAATGTCGGCGCACCCATCGCTCTGCAGACCATCTAGGCATATGGCAATCACAAAACTGAAGAACGCTGTCCGTCCTCTGGTCCGTCGAACGCGGGGCGCCGTGTCGGAGGCGATCTGGGACTACCTGATGAAGCCGGCGCCTGGGCGCAGCGGGCGCACGCCGTACGGGGCCGCAGAGCTGAAGCTGTTGCGGATCGTGCTCCGGTCGCAGAATCTCTGCTCGGTCGACGGGCAGCAGGTGCGGGCGTTCGAGCGCGCGTTCGCCGCCGCGCACGACGTTCCCTACGCCGTCGCGTCCACGTCCGGCACGGCGGCCATTCACACCGCACTCGGCGCCCTGGATCTCGAGCCGGGAGCCGAAGTGATCACGGCGCCGATTACCGATCTCGGCACGATCATCCCCATCATCCAGCAGAATGCGATTCCGGTCTTCGCCGACGTCGACGCGTCCTACAACATGGACCCGGCCGACGTCGCGAGAAAGGTCACCCCGCGGACGAAGGCCATCATCGCTGTGCACCTGTTCGGAAATCCGTGCGACTTGACGAAGCTGCAGGCCATCGCCGACGCGCATGGGCTGGCGCTGATCGAGGACTGCTCGCAGGCTCACTTTGCCGAGTACCGCGGGCGACTGGTCGGCACGATCGGCGATCTCGGGTGCTTCAGCTTCCAGCAGTCGAAGCTGATGACGACCGGCGACGGGGGGATGACAATCACCCGTAACCGCGAGTACGCCGAGCGGATGAAGCTGTTCATCGACAAGGGCTGGGCGCGCAAGGGGTTCGGACCTCGCGCCTATCTGTTCCACGCGCCGAACTACCGGATGTCGGAACTCGTCGGTGCCGTCGGCACCGTGCAGCTCGGGAAGCTGCGCGACGTCGTCTCCCGCCGGCGGGAGCTCGCCGCCTTGTTGAGCGAGCGGCTCGCCGGCATCGAGGGAATCGCGCCGGTTCCCGTGACCGCCGAGGCAGTGTCGTCGTACTGGGTTTACCCAGCGACGGTTGCCGGCGGCGGTGCGGCGCTGCTCGCCGAGCAGCTGCGGGCGCACAAGGTGTGGGCGATGGGGGGATACATCGGCAAACCGATTTACCTCTGTAGCGAATCGCTGGTGTCGAAGAAGACGTTCGGCACGTCGCAGTGGCCGTTCACCATCCACGAACCGGAAGTCACCTACGAGTACCGGCCGGGCCTCTGTCCGACGGCGGAAGCCGGACTCGACCGCCTCCTGACCTTGCCGCTCGACGAGAGCTGGACCCGCGAGCGTGTGATACGGACGAGTGAAGTGCTCGCGCGCTGTCTCGACCGGCGGCACCCGTCGACCGCTCGAAGATCTTCGGCCGGTATAGAACCGACGACAGCGGCAACGGCCCCCGCCCCGGTGGCGCCCGCGACCCTCGGTGCGCCTGTCGTGGCGTCGGTCGGCCGGCGCGTCCGGGTGGCAATCATCGGCTGCGGCCAGATGGGCCGATGGCACCTGGAGGCGTATCAACGCAATCCAGCGGTCGAAGTGGTGGCGTTCGCTGATTCGTCGCGGGAGGCGGCGGAGCGGTTCGCGGCGCTCGCGGGTGGGCGCGCGTACGGCTCCCACCGCGAACTGCTGGGCGCCGAGCAGGTCGACGGTGTCAGCGTCTGCGTCGTACCGGCCGCGCACCGCGAAGTGGTCACCGATGCAGTGGCCGCTGGCGCGCACGTGCTCTGCGAGAAACCGCTGGCGACATCGCTCGCCGACGCCCGCGCCATGGTCGCTGCCGCCCGCAGCAAGGGGCGGCACCTTGTCACCGGCTTCAAGTTCAGGTTCTTCGACGAGGTCCGCGAGGCCAAGACACTCATCGACTCCGGCTCACTCGGCCGCGTCGTCAGCGCACGCCTGATGTTCGCCGCCGACCTGGACATGACCGGGAAGTGGTTCGCCGACCCACGGCTCGCCGGCGGCGGCATCGTGATGGACAACGCGCCGCATGCGTTCGATCTCGTCGAACTGCTGCTCGGTCCGATCTCCGCGGTCGCCGCCACCGCCCGCAATGCGCGCCGGCTCCCGGTCGAGGACAGCGCGTCCATCAACTGCCAGCTGCGCAGCGGTGCGGCGGTCAGCATCGATCTGAGCTGGGCGATCGCGACGCCGCCCACCGCCTACCTGGAGATCTACGCGGACCAGGGGACCGCCGCTCTCGATTACGGCGGGATGAACTATCGGCTGGCGACGTGGTCGGAATGGAAGCGGTCGTCGAACACGAACGACGGCAAGAAGGCGTTTGCACGACAAATCGATCATTTTTCCGACGTGCTCCGGGGGGCCGAGCCTTCGGTCGTCCCGGCGACGGCGGGTGTACGGGCGCAGCAGCTCATCGAAGTGGCCTATGCATCAATCAATTCCAGGGGCAGAGCGATCAACGTCGAAGAAGCCGAGGACCTCGTCCTGGTCGGCGGCGTGGCCATGGCGGCGGACGGCAGCTAGTACGCCGCTCGAGCGGGCGCTCGCCTGGATCCGGGCGCATCGGGCCAGCGGCGGCGGCATCGTGCCACATCACCAGCGCGCGGTCGGGTCCCAGGAAGTGACCGGGTATCTGATAGCGACGCTGCACGGCATCGGGGAGCGCGAGCTGGCGTTCGAGATGGCGCGCTGGGAAGCGTCGGTGCAGCGCGAGGACGGCGCATTCTGCGCGCCTGATGGCGTGCCGTACACGTTCGACACCGCGCAGGCGGTCCGCGGGTTCCTCGCCGTGCTCGACGATCTGCCGACCGTCGAACCGCACCTGCGCAAGGCGTGCGATTTCGTCGTCTCCCAGATCGGTCAGGATGGCCGCGTGGGCACGCCGTCGTACGGCTTGTGGGTCTGCGCCGACGGAAGTACGTTTACCGAGTACGCCAACTTGTACGTCCTCCCGCCCCTGATGGCGGCCGGGCAGCGCCTCGACCACCAGCCCTATATCGACGCCGCGAGCAGGGCGCTCGCCTACTACAAACGGCAGCCGGACCTCGTTGAGTTCAAGTCGGAGCTGGGCACACTGTCGCACATTTTCGGCTACATGATGGAAGCTCTCACCGAGCTCGGCGAGGACGATCTCGCCCGTCGCGGCCTCGCGGCCGCGGCGGCCATACAGGCGCCGGACGGTTCGATCCCGGCCTATCCGGGCGTGAGCTGGATCTGTTCGACCGGAATGGCGCAGCTCGCCATCGCCTGGTACCGGATCGGAGATCGACGGCCGGCCGACGCGGCCATGGACTACCTGAAGACCCTGCAGTTGCCGAGTGGCGGATTCTACGGCAGCTACGGAGCCGGCGCGAACTACCTGCCGCAGCAGGAGATCAGCTGGGCCGTCAAGTTCTTCATCGACGGGCTGACGCTGCAGGCGGCCGGTCCCACCGGGGCGTGAGTCGTCCCTTCGCTCCGTACCGCCGGCAATCAACTTCAAGGACGCGACGATGCACGTAGCCGAGAGTCGAGACGAGCGCAACCTGACCCCACAGCAGTGGTCGGAGGTTCTCTCCACCGACAGTTCACCGGACCGTTTCGCGCAGGCCCTGGTGGCACGCGGGCCGGTCGTCCCGTGGACCGAGCTGCTCATTCACCACACCGGTGATTGCGCGACGGTGCTGGACCTGGGCAGCGGCCGCGGCGACCACTCAGCGATGCTCGCCCGGGCAGGCCGACGCCCGACGCTGATGGACTGGTCGCCGCAGAACATCGAGTTCAGCCGCCAGACGTTCGCGGCGTGCGGTGTCGAGGGGCAGTTCTGCGTCGGCGATATCACCCGTCCGCTGCCGTTCGACTCGGGCTCGTTCGATGCCGTGTTCAGCTGTGGCGTGCTCGAGTATTTCGATCGCGAGCAGGTGGCCGCGATCATCACCGAGGCCTTTCGCGTCGCCCGCAAGCGCGTGATCATCTTGGTGCCCAACGCGTTCTCCATCGCCTACCGGGTCGGCAAGTGGTACATGGAGCGAACCGGCAGGTGGACCTGGGGCGGTGAGGTGCCCTCCTATTCGTTGAAGCCGATCTTCGAGCGCGCTGGGGCCGTTCGCACCACGGAGCTCACCGTGGCGGCGCGCCACTCGCTCGACTTCCTGGTGATGCCGCTGGGGCCGCAGATCAGGCGGGCCTGCATCAAGCTGCTCCGCATGGGGCATCATGTGGATCCCGCCTGGTGCCGCCAAGGCTATCTCCTCGTGACGATCGGCGACAAAGCCCCGGAGCGTCCGCGGTGAGGATCTGCATCTTCGGCCAGGACCTGCCGGCGTTCGAACAGAAGCGCCTGGCGCTGCTCGCCCCTGTCGCTGTCGCTCGTGACGCTGACACGGTGCTGCTGACCAACTCGCGGGGGCTTCCGCCGGCTGACGGTACCCACGTTCACGTGACCAGTGGCGCCGCAACCGGAAGGATGAGGGCGCTGCGCTGGCTGATCGCGCGGCACGAGCGTGCGTTCTTCCGGGCAGCGACGGCGGTCGTGTCGCCACTGGCCGCGCCGCAGCTGATGGAAGGTCTTCGCGCCGCCGACCCCGACGTCATCGTCGCGCTCGACCCGAGCTGGGCAGCGGAGCTGCGCAAGTGCATCCGTGGGTACCACCTGCCGTGGCCGTGCCTCGCGACCGGCGAGCCGCTGCCGCTCAGCGCCGGCCGCTGGCGCCGATACGACCCGGCGCTCAAGGTGAGCATCGTTCTTCCGACCTACAACGGCACCAGGTATCTTTCCGAGTCGCTCGAGAGCTGCTTCGCGCAGTCCCATCACGCGATCGAGGTCGTTGTCGTGGACGACGGGTCTGGCCCCGAGGTGGCCGAGATCGTCGGCAGCTTCAGCGGTCCGCGCCTCAAGTACGTGCGTCATGACACCAACCGCGGCCTACCTGCGGCGCTGAACACCGGCTTCGCCGAGGCTTCGGGAGCCCTGCTGACGTGGACCTCCGATGACAACCTCTACACACCGGACGCCATCGAACAGATGGTCAGGTTCCTCTGCACGTATCCCGACGTCGATTTCGTCTATTCCGATGCCTATGAGATCGATGCCGAGGGAAAGGTCGTCGGGATGCTGCGGGTGCCGCCGCCTGAATGGCTGCGCGTGAAGAACCGCGTCGGCGGCAGCTTCATGTACCGGCGCCGCGTGTACGAGGCATTGGGTGACTACGATCCCGGAGCCGTGCTGGCTGAGGATTACGACTACTGGCTGCGGGTGGCCCGACGCTTCACGATGCAGCGGCTTTTCCGTTCGCTCTACTATTACCGGTATCATCCGCGATCGCTGACCGCGAGCTGCGCGCGGCAGCAAGTCAAAGGACAGGCGGAACGTGTCCGGCTGGCGAACAAGGGGTGGCGGCGGAACTCACGAGTCGGAGGCGCACCATGACGGCCAGCTCGGGCGATTCAGGCGAATTCGCGGTCTCCGTCGTCGTTTCCACGCACAATCGGCAGGAAGACTTACGCGCAGCCCTCCAAACGCTGCTGCACCAGGTCGGCGGGGTGCGCTACGAGGTGTTGATTGTCGACAACAACTCGAGCGATGGCACGCGCGCGGTAATCGAGCAGGCCAAGGAGTCGAGCCCCGTTCCGCTGAGGTACCTGTTCGAGCCGAGGCAGGGAGTCTCGTACGGGCGGAACGCCGGCATCTTGCGCGCCCGCGCTCCCATCGTCGCCATCACAGACGACGACTGCCGGGCGGCGCCGGATTGGATCGCAGCGATAGTGCAGGCCTTCGAGAAGAATCCGGACGTCGACTGTATCGGCGGCCGGGTTGTCCCCGCCTGGCCTGAGCACGTGCCCACGTGGGTCACACCCCTGCAGATGTCGCCGCTCGCGATCTGCGAACACGGCGACCACGACTTGCCCGTCGATGCCGGCCACGCCGCGGTCTGTCTCCTGACCGCCAATCTCGCTGTCCGGCGCTCGGCCTTCGAGAAGGCAGGCTTGTTCTCCACCGAGTATCCCCGGGGGCAGGATCGTGAGATTCAACTGCGCATGTGGCACGCTGGCGGTCGCGGCCTGTATGCTCCCGGCCTGGTGGTGACGGTGCCCATACCGCCGGAACGGCTGACGAAGCCGTACTTCCGTAGCTGGTACCGCAAATATGGCAAGGTGCATGCGCGTCTGGAACTGCTTGACCGGATCCACAAGGACGGCCGACTGGTGAGCCCGTCGGCGGACTCGCGGCTGTTCGGCACCAGTCCCCACGTCTATCGTTCGCTGGCGGTGTCAGTGCTTGGCTGGGCGTGGGCAACAGTGCGGCGCCACGAGTCTGACCGGGTCTATCACGAGAACCGCATCTATTACTTGGGCAATTACATCGCGACCAGCTTCAAGCGTGCGCGTGAGACGCAACAGGGCTCTGCCCCCGCGCACTTCGCGCGGTTCCTCCTCAGACGTCTGCGCCGCAAGTTCTCGCCGCCGCGTCGGACCGCCGGCACCGCAGGACGAGGTTAGTCGCTCCTTCGTGCCCTGCTCGGGACACTGGCCGGCACGGCACACCCCTCGGGCCATGAATGAGCCGCTCATCAGCGTCGTATTCACGATCCGTGGAGGCGGGGACCGCATTCGAACGGCGTGGGAGAGTCTTCAGGGGCAGACCTACCGGCATTGGGAGGCCGTTGCCGCTGCTGCGGACCTCACATCCGACGCCCGCGATGCCCTCGCGCTCCTGGCTCGGGACGACTCCAGATTCCGGCTGATCCATGCTCCGGCGGCCCATGACATGCCAGCCGCGCGCAACGCCGCGGTGCAGGACAGCCGCGGCGAGTGGGTGGCATTCCTCGACTGCAATGAGCGGTTCCTCCCACACAGCCTGGCCGCTCGTCTGGATATCGCCCGCTCGGATGCTCTGGTGGTCGTTCATTCCGACGGTTACCTGACGCACGGCGGTCAACCGACCACCATCGGAGTGCCGGCACTGGCTGGCCGGGTCTACCGGGACCTCCTGGGGGAACCAGGACCGCTGTTTCCCGGTCTTCTCGTTGCGAAGGGGGCGCTCGCCGAATGTGGATACCTCGACCCGCGACTGGAGCACTTCCAGGCGTGGGACCTGTCCATTCGGTTGGCGCAGCGTCATCCGTTTGGCTTCGAGGGGGCGCCGACGTTTGTCACCGAGCATCGCGGTGCGGGCTCGAGCGCTGCCGGCCGCGCCGAGACGGCTGAGGAATACGAGCGGGTGCTCTGGAAGCACCGCCTGGCAATGCTGCGGCAGGGCGGGCCGGGATTGCTGCGGCGGCACTATCGGCTTGCCGCCGAGACATACGACGATGCCGGGCAGGGGACCGCGGCGGCACGCTGCCGGGCGATGGCCTTCGTGTGCGGCTGCGCTGATGCCGCAAGGTCTCTCGGCGAGGTCCCACGGTTGTGGTCCCGGCGACCACGGCGTCCGGCTCACCAGCGGTTCGTGCAGCTATCGCACCTGGAGCCTGCGGAAATCAGCCTTCGCCTGACCGAACTGCTGCGCGAGCCCGTTCGTGAGCTCAGCTCCGAGTTCTCGGCCGGGCAGAGCGGCAACGTGCATCGAGTCCAGTTCCGCGGCGCTTCAGACCTGCCCCGCACCGTCGTGCTGAAGAAAGTCGACAGCACGTTCGAGTACGACTTCTACCGACAGATTCTCGAGCCGCTGGGGCTCGATGCACCGAAGGCACACGGGCACGTGGTGACCTCGAGCGGGCGATTCCTCGTAATGGATTACGTCCCCCATGAAACAGCGCGCTGGACCGATCACGATAAATTTCGAACAGCGGCTCGCTGGCTGGCGAAGAAAGACCGCGTGGTGCATGAACACTTCCAGAGCATTCTCGATACAGGCCTGCTGAAGTTCGCACGCCACCGTCCGCCCTTGCAGGAGAACATCGACGATGCGATCGACATCATCGGGGCGGGCGTCGAGCGCAAGGTCTCCCCCTTGCTCTCGCCGCTGATGCTCCAGGGTCTCCGGGAACGACGTCAGCTGCTTCATGGACTCGCCGCCGACATCTTCACCAAGAGCCAATTGACGATCTGTCACCGTGACTTCCACCTGCAGAACGTTCTCTTCCCCGTGGACGATCGGGCCCCGGTGCATGTCATCGATTGGAGCAACCCTGAAGTCGACTCCGTCTGCGTCGATCTCGCGCGGCTGGTTCTGCTCGCTCCTCCGCCGATTCGCGGCGAGTTGATCGAGATCTACCGGTCCCAGGTGGATTTCGACGGATTCGCGGAGAGATATCAGCAGGCGGAGGTCGTCATGACACTCCTGCAGTTTGCCTGGAGCTTTTCGGTCATCCTGCACGCACGACGGGGACCGCTGAACGCAGCGGAACTCCGGAAAGCGCGAACTCTTCAGAGGAGGCTGGTGGAACACCTCAGGCTTGGCCTGGACTGACAGCTCACTTCAGACGTGCGCTCGTTCGCAGCCGCTCAATCCCGGCTTTTGCCCCTCCGAGTCCCGTACAGGCGGCCTCGCTCGCCGCGACGACCGGGCGTGGCGGTTCGGGCGCAAAGAACGCCAATCCACGATGTCCCGAGCGCCCTGCGGCGGCCGAGACACGGGTTGTCGATCCTCTTCGTTCTTCTCCTCCACTGGCGGGGGTTGCGCTCACAGTTGCCGGACGCACGGTGATTGTGCCCTCCCCCTCGATCGCCTCCATGGCATTCTTCAGGATGTTCAGGAGCGCCTGTTCCATCTGTCCGCGATCGATCGCGACGAGAACCGGCGGCTCGTCGAGCTCCCACCGCCACGTGATTCCCGCGCCGTCCGTCCGGGCACTGAGCAGCCGCACGACGTTCTCGAGCACCGCGACGAGATCGCACGGGCGGGGGAGCGGCGGCGGCAGCCGGAAACACGTCGGCGAATCGAAGCATGAGCTGCTGAGCTGCCCGGTCCGGTCGATGACGATGCCGATGGCCTGCTCGAAATCGTGGCGGTTCGCGGGATTGATGTCGGCCGAACAGGCGCGTTGTGAGCGGCCGCGGGTGAACGCGAGACGTTGGGCGGACGGGATCA
>JALZOC010000533.1 GCA_030857365.1 Acidobacteriota bacterium | reverse complement strand
GGGCGAGAGCAGCTACGACTCCCCGTCGGGGCAGGTCGTCGGCTCCGACACGATGATCGAGTACCTCCGGAAGGCGCGCGCCGACAGCGCGATCAAGGCGATCGTGCTGCGCATCGACAGCCCCGGCGGATCGGCGATCGCCTCCGACGTGATCTGGCGCGAGGTGATGCTCACGCGCGGCGTAAAGCCCGTGATCGCGTCGATGTCCGACGTCGCGGCGTCGGGCGGCTATTACATCGCCATGCCGGCGCACGCGATTGTCGCGGAGCCGGCGACGCTCACCGGCTCGATCGGCGTGGTCCTGCTGAAGTTCGTCATCGACGGAACGCTCAAGAAGCTCGGGATGAACATGGAGGGGGTCAGCAACGGCAGGTACGCCGATCTCTATTCGCCCGTGCGCCCCTTCACCCCGGCCGAACGCGCCATCATCCAGGAGCAGATGCAGGCCACCTACGACACGTTCGTGGAGAAGGCGGCCGAGGGTCGGAATACGAGCCCGGAACGGATCGACGCCGTTGGACAGGGGCGCGTCTGGACGGGACAGCAGGCGAAGCAGCTTGGGTTGATCGACGAACTTGGCGGGCTCGAGCGGGCGCTCGCCCTCGCGAAAGCGCGCGCCAAGCTGCCGCCCGGTGAAGTGGAGCTGGTCATCTACCCGGGGCGCAAATCGATCTACGAGATCGTGAAGAATCCCTTCGGCAGCTCCGGGGGCACGGGGGGCCTCGCCGCGATGCTCGGCTTTCGCGATCCGCGCGCGCTCGAGCTGCTCACCACGCCGCTGCGCGTGTTCCGCCGCGGGGAGCCGCTGGCGCTGATGCCGAATGTGTTCATTCGGTAGCTCTCAGCTGTCAGCCGCCAGCTTTCAGTTGCTGAAATGGAGCCCTGAGAGCTGACAGCTGAGACCTGATAGCTCTAAGCCACCAGCTGCGCGATGACGTCGCGGTTGATGTTCACCTTCATCCGCTCCCGCGCCTTGGTCATGTAGGACGCGTAGAAGCGGTTGCGCCGCTCGTTGAGCAGCTCGGTCCTGACGGAATCCTTCGTCGCGGGCGGCTGCGCATCCTTGCCGGCCGCGGGGTCCGCGCCGGCGGCCGCCGCGACAGAGGCATCCCTTTTCTCGAGGACCTTCACGATCGCCGCGCCGGCATCGGTGACGACGGGATCGCTGACGCCTCCGGCCGGCAGCGCGAACGCCGCCGCATCGATCGCCGGGCTCGCGCCGACATCCGGAATCGCGGCGCCGCGGGCAATGAGCTCGGTTGTTTTCACCTCGAGCCCCGCGGCCTTCGCCGCCGCGTTGAAATCGCCCGACTTCATCTGCGCGCTGACAGCCGCCGCCCGCTCACGCGCGAGCTCGATCGCCTTGCGCTCGAGGACCTCGTCGCTGACCCGCGCCTTGACGTCCTCCAGCTTCGGCACGTATGAATCCTGCCGGCCCGTGACGGTCACGAACGCGAACCCCTGCGGGGTGCGGATCGCGTCGCTGACCTCGCCGTCCTTCAGCTCGAAGGCCCGCTCCGCGACGGCCGGGGCCATCCCGAGGCCCGAGATCGGCTCCTCGCGGCTGAAAAATCCCGAGTCGCCAACGGTCAGTCCCCGCGGCTTCGCCACGGTGTCGAGGTCGGCGGGCGCCTTCAGCTTCGTCGCGAGATCGTCGGCCGTCCGCTGCGCCTCGGCCTGCGCGCGGTCCCACTTCAGCTGATCTTCAATCTGCGTGCGAACCTCGGCCAGCGGCTTGGTGACGGCAGACTTCTTGTCGATCAGCTTGATGATGTGGAAGCCGTACTGCGTCTTCACGAGGTCGCTGATCTGCCCCGGCGTCAGTTCGAACGCCACCTTGTCGAACTCCGGCACCATCTGCCCTTTGTTGAAATAGTCCAGGTCCCCCGCTTTGGCCTTGCTCACGTCGTCCTCGGAGAACTGCGAGGCCAGCTTCCCGAAGTCCGCTCCCGCCCGCGCTTTCGCGAGCAGTTCCTCTGCCTGCTTGCGGACCGCCGCTTCGTCCTTCCCTTCGGTCTTCAGGAGGATGTGGCTGGCGCGCACCTGTTCCGGCGTCGAATATTGCTGCTCGTTGTCCTCGTACGATCGCTGGATGTCTTCGTCGGAAATCTTGATGCGCTCGCGGTTCGCCTGCATGTCGATGAGCGCGTATTTGACTTTCCGCTTCTCGGCCACCTTCAGCTCGTTCTTGTGCGCTTCGTAATAGGCCGCGAGCTCGATGTCGGTCGCCTCGAGCCCCGCCCTGAATTTGTCGGCAGGAAACGACACCACGGCGAGCTTGACCTTCTCGTTGCGCCGCCGGAACTCCTGGTCCACTTCGCTGTCGCTGACGGTAATCCAGTGGGTGAGCGCAGCCTGGAGCTTCTCGACCGTGATGCCCCGGCGCACCTGTTCCTCGAATTCGTCAGCCCGCAGCGGCGGATTCTGCATCTGCAGCAGCTGCCGATACCGCTCTTCGCCGATGAATCGGCCGTTCTCCTGGAGCGCCGGCAGAACGGCAATGCGCTCCCGCACTTCCTCGTCGGTCGCCGTAATCCCGAGCCGTGCGGCCTCGGCGAGCGCGGTCTCCTCCTCGAGCATCTGCTGGACGATGCGCTGGTCGATGCCCAGCTGCTTCAGCATCCGCTCGTCGACATTCGCCCCGTACGCGGATCGGTACGCCTGCATCTGCTGCTGGTAAACACGGCGGAAGCGGGCCGCCGTGATGTCGCGGCCGTCAACCGAGGCGACCACCTGGTTGTTGCCGGCCCCGGTTGCGTCGGTCTCGAGGAAACTGGGGATATAGAGGAAGATGAATGCGAGCACGACAACGGCCAGACTCCACTTGAGCCAGCCCTTGTGTCGGCGCATCCGGTCGAGCATCGTCATGGTGTCTTGAGCCTCGTACCGAGTGGGAAACGCCAATTATGCCACTTCGAGCTGCCAGCTGCCAGCTCCCGGCTTCCAGCTCCGGAGGGGCTGAAAGCAGTACCAAAAAGCACGCCAATATCCGCAGACTGGAAGCTGGCAGCCGGAAGCTGGAAGCTGAAAGCTGTAAGCTGTAAGCTGAGCCCTGAAGCTAGCTAATGTGTTATATTCTCTGTGAATAGAAGGTTTTAGAGGGTCCCCGCCATTTTTACAGGACGCAGAGCCGATTGACCGCGCCTGGTCGGCAGCCTCGCGCCCGTCGCCATCCGAGCAGAGCCG
>JALZOC010000532.1 GCA_030857365.1 Acidobacteriota bacterium | reverse complement strand
GAGTCGATTCGATCGCTCGTGCGGGAAACGCGGCTGTCTCCCGAGATGTTCATCTATCCGCTGTTCGTCTGCACGGGCGAGGGCCGGCGCCGGGAAGTCGCATCGATGCCCGGCGTGTACCAGCTGTCGGTGGACGAGGTGGTACGCGAAGCGGCCGCCGCCAGAGCCGACGGAGTCCCGGGGGTGCTCCTGTTCGGGCTGCCGGATACGAAGGACGGCGTCGGCTCCAGCGCCCTGGACCCCGAGGGTCCCGTGCAGTCGGCCACCCGCGCCATCAAGCGCGAGGTGCCCGGGCTTCTGGTGGCCACGGACGTATGCCTCTGCGAGTACACCTCTCACGGGCACTGCGGGATTGTCATCGACGAGGAGATCGTGAACGATCCGACAGTCGAGCAGCTGGCGCGTGCAGCCCTGTCGCATGCCGCCGCGGGGGCGGACGTCGTCGCCCCCTCGGACATGATGGATGGCCGCGTCGGCGCGATTCGCGTGGCCCTCGACGAAGCGGGATTCGCGAACACGGCCATCATGTCCTACGCCGCGAAGTACTGGTCGTCGTTCTACGGTCCGTTTCGCGAAGCGGCCGATTCGGCGCCCGCGTTCGGCGACAGGCGATCGCATCAGATGGATCCGGCGAACGTCGAGGAGGCTCTGCGCGAAGTGGAACTCGACATCGCAGAGGGAGCCGACATCGTCATGGTGAAGCCGGCGCTCCCATATCTCGACGTTATCGCCCGCGTGAAGTCGGAGTTCGGCTATCCGACCGCGGCCTATCAGGTCAGCGGTGAATACGCGATGATCAAGGCCGCCGCGCGCAACGGCTGGATCGACGAGCCGCGCGCGATGATCGAGACGCTGACGGCGATCCGCCGCGCCGGCGCGGACATCATCATCACCTACTACGCGCGGGAAGCGGCGCGAGCACTCGCATAGCGGGGACGGAGGCCAGGCCAATCGCCGAACCCGAATCCGCGGCTCATGCTATCGTCGCGGGATGCTCCGCAAGAAACGGTCGCGGTATCCGCTCTCGGACAAGCTCTTCGCCGCGGCGCGCCGCATCCTGCCGGGCGGCGTCGACAGCCCCGTCCGCGCGTTCAAGGCGGTCGGCGCCACGCCCCTCTTCATCGTCCGCGGCCGCGGAGCGCACATCGAGGACGCCGACGGCCACGAATACATCGACTACGTCATGTCGTGGGGCCCGCTGATCCATGGCCATGCGCCACGGGGACTGCTGAAGGCGCTCGCCGCCGCGGCGTCGCGCGGCACGAGCTTCGGCGCGCCGACGGAGCTCGAGACGCGGCTGGCACGCAAGGTCGCGATGCTCATGCCGTCGATGGAACGCGTGCGGTTCGTCAGCTCGGGGACCGAAGCGGCCATGAGTGCCGCGCGGGTCGCGCGCGCCGCGACGACGCGCGACAAAATCCTCAAATTCGAGGGGTGCTACCACGGCCACGCCGATGCCTTCCTGGTGAAGGCCGGCTCCGGCGCACTGACACTCGGCGTGCCGACCAGCCCGGGCGTCGCGGCCGCCGTCGCCGCCGACACGCTGGTCGCGCGCTACAACGACCTCGAATCCGTGCAGCGCGCGCTGGACGGCGCCCCCGGACAGGTCGCCGCCGTGTTCGTCGAGCCGATTGCCGGCAACATGGGACTCGTGCCCCCCGCGCCAGGTTTTCTCCCGGGGCTGCGCACCCTCTGCGATCGCGCAGGCACGCTGCTCGTGTTCGACGAGGTCATTTCCGGCTTTCGGGCGGGAGCTGGCGGCGCACAGCAGATCTTTCATGTGCGACCCGACCTGACGTGCCTTGGGAAGATCATTGGCGGCGGCCTGCCGGTCGGCGCCTACGGCGGGCGCGCCGACCTGATGGAACTTGTCTCCCCGGCCGGACCGGTCTACCAGGCGGGCACTCTCTCGGGCAATCCACTCGCGATGGCGGCAGGGCTGTGGGCCCTCGAGGAGCTGTCCCCCAGGCTGTACAAACACATGGCCACGCTCGGGGCGCAGCTTGCGGCCGGCCTCGCCGACGCGGCACGCCGCGCCGGCGTGCCGCTCCAGGTGAACGGCTTCGGCTCGCTCGTGACCCCCTTTTTCACGGACGCGCCGGTGCGCGATTACGAGGCGGCCGTGAGGTCGGATACCGAGGCGTATGCGCGATTCTTCAGGGGAATGCTCGCGCGCGGGATTTACGTGCCGCCATCGCAGTTCGAGGCCTGGTTTCTGTCCGGGGCTCACACGCGCCGCGACGTGGACAGGACGGTGAAGGCCGCGCGGGCCGCACTGACGGAGAGCTGACAGCGACCAGTTCTCAGCTGTCAGCCGTCAGTTTCGAGCCCGGAACCCGGGAACGAGCCTGACAGCTGACAGCCGGGAGGTGATAGCTCCGGTCAGCGGATCGCCGGAGGCGTGTCGAGCCGGACGCGCAGGATCGTGCCGGAGGGCAACGTGACGTCCTTGCCCTCCGTGGCCGCGACGGTGCCGCCCCCCCCGATCAGCACGCCAAGCAGCGCGCCCTTCATACCACCGATGATGCCGCCGATGATGGCGCCGACGCCTGCTCCGGCCCCTATCTTGTTCGCTTCTCCCCGGATGCCTTCACTCTCGATCGCCTCCGTCACGGTGCCGTGCATCGGGTAATCACGACCGCGTATCGTCAACCGATCGAATGCCACCGTCAGCGTGCCCTTCCGCTCCATCCGGGTCGTCTTCGTCACGCCGCTGATGACGCCGCGAACCGTCGAGCCTGCCGGAATCAGCACCTCGTTTCCACGAAAGAGATCCGCGACCGTGGTCGCTTCGAACCGCTGCTCCACCTGCGCCGTCTCGGACGACAACTCGCTCTCGAGCCGCACGTCAATCTCCTGCCCGACGGGGATGACACTGTTGCCTGACCCCCCGCGGCTCGTCGTCCCCTGGTCTGCCCTGGTGCGATCGTCGCCAGTGGTTGTGGTGCGTCCGGTGCTGCCCTGATTCGAGCGCTGGGGATCGTCGCTGCTCACGCCACCCGTGACATCGCGATTGGCTGAACTGCCGGATGCGCCGGTGCCGGTCCGGTCGCTGTTGGTCCGCCAACCCTGGTTATCCGTGCGGTTGCCCTGGGTGTCCGGCCGGCCGTCGGCGCCTGCGCGCGATCGCAGTTCCTGCACCCGATCCCGAACGTCCGTGTAGTCGTTCCTGTTGATGGAGCCCTCACGACGC
>JALZOC010000531.1 GCA_030857365.1 Acidobacteriota bacterium | reverse complement strand
GACCTATGCCGACTGGGCGCGGCACTACGGCACGGCCATCGTGCCGGCGCGCCCCGCGAAACCTCGCGACAAAGCGAAAGTCGAGGTCGCCGTCCAGGTCGCCGAGCGCTGGATTCTGGCGCGATTGCGCCACGAGACCTTCTTCACGCTCGCCGCGTTGAACGCTCGGATCGCCGAGCTGCTCACGGATCTCAACCTCCGCCCGATGAAGGGGTATGGCGGCGAGACCCGCCGCGCGCTCTTCGAGCGGTTCGATCAGCCGGCCTTGCAGCCGCTGCCCCTTGCCCGCTACGTCCACGCGGAATGGCGGCACGCGCGCGTCAACATCGATTATCACGTCGAGGTCGACCGGCACTACTACTCCGTGCCGCACGTGCTGATCCATACCGCCGTCGAGATCTGCCTGACCGCCACGACGGTCGACGTGCTCCTGCGTGGCGTCCGCGTGTGGCTGCACGTGCGCAGCTTTCTGGCCGGTCGTCACACCACGATCCCGGACCACATGCCCAAGGCGCACCGCGCCCATGCGGAGTGGAGTCCCTCTCGATTGATCCACTGGGCCGCCACGATCGGCCGCGCGACCGAAGGGCTCGTTACGACGATTCTCGAGAGCCGTCCGCATCCCGAGCAAGGCTATCGCTCCTGTCTCGGGCTCCTCCGGTTGGCGAAGCGGCACGGCCCCGAGCGGCTCGACGCCGCCTGCGCGCGCGCCGTCGTGGCCGGCGCCCGTTCGTATCGCCACGTCGAGTCGATTCTCAAACACGGCCTCGACCGTCTGCCCCTGGACAGCGAGGCCCCGCCGCCTGAGCCACGGCCGCTGCATGCGAATGTGCGCGGGGCCGCCTACTACCAACCGCCTGATGCCGAAGGAGATCGCCCATGCTGACCGAACCGACCCTCGACCGCCTCCGCGCCCTGCATCTGGGCGCGATGGCCGACGCCTATCGCGTGCAGCTGCAGGACCTGGCCATCGGGTCGCTCAGCTTTGACGAACGCGTCGGCCTGCTCGTCGACGCCGAGCACCTGTCCCGCGATAATCGCAAGCTCGCCCGGCGCCTGAAAGAGGCCAAGCTGCGCATGCCCCAGGCGTGTCTCGAGGACCTTGAGTACGCGCCGCGGCGCGAGCTCGATCGGCCGCTGATCCGACAGCTAGCCACAGGCCAGTGGATCGCCGAACATCGCAACGTCCTCGTCACCGGGGCGACCGGCGTCGGCAAGACGTACATCGCGTGCGCGCTGGGTCAGCACGCGTGTCGTCAGGGGTATCGCGCGCTCTACCGGCGCTTGCCCCGCTTCTTCCAAGAACTGGCGCTCGCGCGGGCCGACGGCTCCTACCCGACGCTGCTGGCGCGACTGGCGCGCGTCGACGTCCTGCTCCTGGATGACTGGGGCATCGCCGCTCTCACCGACGTCCAGCGGCAGGATCTCCTGGAGGTGATGGAAGACCGCGACGCCACCCGCTCGACCATCATCACGAGCCAGCTGCCGCGCGATCAATGGCACGCATATCTCGGCGACCCGACGATCGCTGACGCGGTCCTCGATCGCCTCGTCCACAACGCGTTTACGCTCACGCTGAAAGGCCCGTCCCGACGCAAGGACAAGGGTACGTCGCGATGACCGCGCCAGGCCGTGGACGCTGCCAGACCCATGGACGCGCAGACGCGCCCACAGGTCTTTGGAAAACCGCCGTCGCGGTTTCCCACAGCGCCCACCGCCATCATCGTGGCATGCAGACAAAAGACCGAAGACCGACAGACCCCGACCGTGCTCGGCGTCATTACCACTCGGAGGCGAACACCGGATAACCTATCCCGCAGCTCAGCGTCGCTTCGCTCCGATCACGATGCCGTGGTCCACGTGATCACGATGGAGTGGACGGACTGATCACGATGGGTGGAATGCGCACGGTGCGCGTCGAGGCTGACCGTGGCGTACTTTCGCGCGACGAGGGACCCGAAGAAGTCCTGGGTCTTCTGGCCGCGCACGATGTTGCTGAACGCGCAGTACTGACGGACCATGCACACCCCGGAGTGCAGCATCACCGTCACGAGAAAGCGGGATTGACGGTCGGTGAAGCCATGCGGCTTGATGGCCGTGACGCGCTCGTCGAAGGTCACTGGCGCTATCCTCCGGAACGGGCGAACTCGCGGCGCTCGGTCAATGCGCTGGTGCCGCTGCAACGGTGACCGGGCACGTGCGACCTCTCGAACGCGACGAACGAGCGGACCTCGCAGGGGCGGGGCTGTGGGTCGTGCTCTGCCACCTGTCGCGGCCACAAAGACTCGCGGGCTGGCGGCTGGTCATTCAATCGTCGAACGCCGAGTCCGGCCGAAACCTTACGGACCGCTCCCCGCACGTTCTGGCCGCCGATCGATGGGGCGTTCGCTTCAGCGTGCAGTGGATGCTCACGGAAGGCTTGTCGCAGGCATGAACTGCCCGCCAGAGGTCATCGCCGGCGAGCGGCTGACCTGGGATTATTTGGAAAGTCGTGGCGCCACCGCCGTTCGCAGCCGGAGCCGAATGAAGGTTCGCGCGCCCCGAGGGGTCGTGGGATCGTCGTCCGGGAGGGCGCTATGCGGTGGCGCGGCTGTCAGCGAGCGGACGGCCGGTTCGCCCCCTCGACAGACCCCACCATTGCGAACGGCGGCCGACGATGGCATCGTCGTCAGATGACGTCACATGAGGTCGGCGCGGCATCCGCTGGTTCTGCACCAGGCAGACCAGCCGAGCCGAAATTGCTCGATCGTGTGCGTGAGGCGGTGCGGCTTCGCCACTACAGCCGCCGGACCGAAGACGCGTATGTCATGTGGATCCGGCGGTTCATCGTCTTCCACGGCAAGAAGCATCCGTCAGCGATGGGCGGCGCCGAAATCCGGCGATACCTGACGTATCTTGCGGTGGAGCGGAAGGTCAGCGCCTCGACGCAGAATCAGGCGCTCAGCGCGCTGTTGTTCCTGTATAAACAGGTGCTTCGCGTTGACCCAGGAGCCGTCGAGCACGTGCCCCATGCACACGGGCCGACGCGCGTCCCGGTGGTCCTCAGCGTCGACGAGGTGCGTGCCGTCATGGAGCAGCTGACGGGACTTCCGCGGATGATTGCCGCGCTGCTCTACGGCGCGGGGCTCCGCCTGCAGGAGTCGCTCGAACTGCGCGTGAAGGATCTGGACTTCGACCGCAACCAGATCCTCGTCCGGCGT
>JALZOC010000530.1 GCA_030857365.1 Acidobacteriota bacterium | reverse complement strand
GTGAACTCCTGGCCGAAGAGCGGCTGGTTGCCCGACCGGCCGGCGGCGAATCGCAGCTTGAGCTCGTCGAAGCGCCACGGCAGGGACGTCAGGCGATACGACGTCTGCGCGCGGGGGAAGTAGTAGAACTTGTCCGCGTCGCTGTTGTTGGAGCTTCGATCCGCCCGGAAGCCAGCCGCGAGGAAGAGCTTCTCATCGAGCAGGAGCAGCTCCTCTTGGGCGTTGATCCCGACGTCGTTCGTCCGCGCCACGTCCTCGTTGACCCCAACGGCGGTGGAGCGCCCGATGTTGTCGCGCCCGCCGATCAGGTTCTGCGCGACGATCCGGGCATTGCTCAACCCCCGCTGCTCGTACTGGTGGCCGAGCGAGGTGGTCGCCTGCAGCCCACCTCCGGCGGTGCGGTAGGTGTGCACCGCGCTGAGGTTCAGGTTCATGTTCAGGTTCTGCGCGTTCGAGCGAACGGCCGTGCCTGGGAGGCCGTCGAGCGGCTCGAACTGCAACTCGGGCGGCGTTAGGATGTTGCTTCGTTGATTGAAGAAGTCGACACCGCCGTTGGCAACGAAGCGCAGTTGATTCTGCCCGGAGCGAATCGCCTGGTAGGTGAGATTGCCCGCCCCGATGAGGCGGTAGACCACCTCCTCGTTGCGCGCCAGCGCCGCAGTCTGCAGCGGGTTGCTCTGCGCAGCGGGATTTCGCGGCCACGTGCCATCAGGCTGCTGCCGCATGTCGATGAACGTCGGGCTGCGTGCGAGCGCCTGCCCCAACGCCACACCCCGATTGTCGTTGTTGGTGATACTGCGACCGGTTGTCGTGCCCAGGACGTTCGACGTGATCCGGGCGAGGAACCGGTCACTGAAGTTCTGGTCGATGCTCATCGTCAGGGACTGCTTCCGGTAACCCGTGTTGGCGATGATGCCACCATCGTCCTTCAGCAGGCCCGAGACGAAATACCGCGTCCCCTCGTTCCCGCCGCTCACGCTCATTACCGACTCCCACGCCGTCGGCGTCTGGCCGTAGACCTCCTTCTCATGATCGAAGAAGGCGTCTTCGGTCCAGAGCGCTCCGACCGCGGGGCCGAACGTCGCGATCGCATCCGCCTGCGACGTGACCCGGCGCATGCCGAGCGTGTTCGCCACCTCGAACCGTCCGACGCGCTGCGTGAAGTTCACCTTCGGGGCACCAACCGCCCCGCGCTTGGTGGTGATCAGCACCACGCCGTTATTCGCCCGTGAGCCGTAGATCGAGGCCGCCGTGGCGCCCTTGAGCACCTCGACCCGCTCGATGTTGTTGGGGTCGAGATCGGCGACGCGATTCGACGCGTTGTCCTGCCGGCCGCCGACCACCGGGTTCGCGGATGACCCCGTGACGGCGAATACGCCTGGCGGGATTGAGGCGTCGCTGATGATCACGCCGTCCACCACGTAGAGCGGCGTCGCCGCACCGATCACCGTCGAGATGCCGCGAAGCCGAATCTGATTGCCGCCACCCGGCGCGCCGGAGTTGCTCGAGATCTCGGCACCCGGCACCTTCCCCGCCAGCATCGTCTCCACACTGGGCGCAGGAACGCGGTTCAGATCCTCCGAGCTCACCGACGCGATCGCCGTCGCGGCGTTCCGGCGCTCAATTCCCGTCGCCTGGCCGGTTACCACGACCTCGGACAGGCGCAGCAGGTCTCGTCCCATCACGACGTCGAGCGTCTGCTGATCGGCCCCGATCACCCGGTCCGCCCGGAGGAACCCGACGCGCCGGAAGGTGAGGGTGACGGGGCCCGCGGGCAGGCGCACCGCGTACGAGCCGTCGTCCCGGGTGACACCGAGCGGCGTGGTGCCGAGCACGATCTGCACCGACGACGCAGGGAGTCCGCTCCCCTCCTCGGTGACCCTGCCGCTCAGACCGCGGGCGGCCGGCTGGTCCTGTGCCCGGGCAAACGAAGGCACCGCTATCGTGGTGAGTGCGACAGTCGCGGCGCAAACTAGGCTGCGAAAATGCATCCTTCCTCCGCTGATGAGAGAGCTGCTCGGAGACTTTCGGATCAACTGCACCGTCCGGCGTTCGGTGCAGCGCCGTACTGCCAATCCTCGTCCCTCGCGACGGATGCCACGCATCCAGCTCGGTCGCACACGGGGGTACGCATCAGTCCAACCGCCGGTGGACCCACTCGCGCACCACGCCCGCGCGGTCGGTCGTGCGGTACACGTACCAGGTGTCGTCGAGCTGGACGATTTCGTCGTAGCTGCGCGCCGATGCCTGGGCTGGCTCGATCGACATCACGCGCGCGATCACGAAGCGATTCCCCTCGATTCGGTACTCGCCGCCGCTCGCCCAGAACCGTGGCTGGTCTCGCTCGTCCCAGATCTTGGCGTAATTCACGCGCCTGCGATCCACTGGTGACAGGCGCGCCAGGCTGTCCGCGCTCGTGACGGCCCGGCCATGATCCATCCACACGTACGTCCAGCGGGCGGACGTGGCCATCAACCACATCGTGCGGCGAGCCGCAACCGAGTCCACCTCGCCGGTCGCGAGGTTCCGGATGGCCACGACCTGCCAGGTCCCGGGCATCTGGGCTGGCTGGATGGCCGGAATCGATGGCTGCGCCAGCGCCCGCACCGCCGCGAGGGCCAGCACGAGCGCAAGGGACACGGCCGCTACCTCGCGTCGCGCCACGCGGCCACCCGGTCCCCGGCGGGAGCGTTGCGGGCGATGTGCACCGCCATCTCGCGGAGCAGATCCGCATTCGTCATCGGCTGCCACCCGTGCCCCTTCATCGGCCGCCCGTACCGGAAGGAGCCGCCGTAGTACGGCGTCTTGGTCGACTCGAGGAAGTCCTCGAGCAGATACACGGCCGGCCCGAGATAGAAGTCGTCCATGTCACCGGTGAGAATGTGCAGCTTGCCGGCGAGCGACGGCCCGATGCGCGGCCAGTTCTGCTGGAGATAGTGGCGCAGATCGTAACCGTTGTCGCGCATGTAGTGCGCGACCTCCCGATCGATCCGCCCGGTCCGGAGATCCCAGAGCTGTCGTGGGTAGCCATCGCGACCGACCGGCCCGTAGGCGGCGTTCCAGATGTCGATCTGCGCGGCGGATCGACCCCGGGTCCCGGACGCGAGCTCCATCTGCGAGATCTGGCGCATGGTCGCGACCGGCTGGCCCTCGGGGCTCATCTGCATCATGCGCTCGGGCGCGCCCGGCGCCGCATTCGGC
>JALZOC010000529.1 GCA_030857365.1 Acidobacteriota bacterium | reverse complement strand
GGCCCGGTTGCCGCGCTGCAGCCGCACCCGGACTACTGGAACCTCTGGAGCGGCGGGCAGTCGGGTCTCATCTACCTGGCGGTCCTGGGCCCGGCGTTCATCGTGTCGCCGGGACTTCTGCAGAAGATTTACGGGGCCCGCGACGACCGCGCCGTCCGCGTGGGAGTTGGCCTGAATGCGTTGGGCCTCGCGCTGTACGCCATGGTGCCCGTGGTGCTGGGAATGATCGCCCGTGTCCACTTCCCCGCGCTCCCCTCGCCGCAGGACGCCCTGCCGATGGTCTTGATCTACGGCGTGCCGGCGGTTGTCGGCGCCATCGGGCTGGCGGCGGTCTTCTCCGCCGAGCTGAGTGCGGCCGACGCGGCGCTCTTCATGGTCACGACGTCGTTGTCCCAGGATTTCTACAAGCGGTTCGTTCACCCCGACGCGTCGGAAGCGGAGATGCTTCGCGTGACCCGCGTCACGGCGGTGACGGCCGGGATCCTCGGTGTGGCGGTCGCACTCGTCGCCGCCAGCGTGATCACCGCGCTGAGCATCTTCTATACGCTCATGAGCGTCGGACTGTTCGTGCCGATCCTCGGCGGCCTCTATGTCCGGCGCGCGGGCTCCGCGGCCGCCATGGGCGCCATCGTCGCCGGCGTCGGCACCGCAGCCATCCGGCATTTCGTGTTCGGCGGTGCCCCACTTGGTGGACTGACACCCGCCATGGCCGGGCTTGCCGCGGCCATCGTCGTCTTCCTGGCACTGCTGCCGATTCGCCGAACTTTGTAGAACCCCGCAGTTCCTCGTAGAACCTGGTCGAACCCGATTCCAATTCTGGCCCGGTTCCTGCACCACCCGCCGCAGGAGTCGCCATGCCCCGCTCGATGTGGAAAGGCTCGATTGCATTCGGGCTCGTCAATATCCCGATTGAGTTGTACAGCGCCGTGCGCGATCACCGGCCGAAGTTCCGGCTGCTGCATGGGAAGGACGAGGCCCCCGTGCGGTACGAGCGGGTGTGCCAGACCGAGGGCAAACCGGTGGGCTGGGACGAGCTCGTCAAAGGCTACGAATACGAAAAAGGGCAGTTCGTCGTGCTCACGAAGGACGACTTCAAGACCGCCGCGATCGAAAAGACGAAAACGATCGACATCCTCGACTTCGTCGACCCCGCCGAGATCGACGAGCGGTACTTCGAGACGCCGTATTATCTGCAGCCCGCGAAGGGGGCGGATCGCGCGTATGCGCTGCTGCGGGAAGCCATCCGGGAATCCGGAAAGGTCGGCATCGCGAAGGTGATTCTCCGTGATGCGCAGCACCTCGCGGCCGTGGAGTCGATCGGCGACGCGATCGTGCTCACGATGATGCGGTTCGCGGACGAACTGGCGGCGCTCGCCGATTTCAAGTTTCCCGCGGCCGACGGCAGCAGACCCCAGGAACTCAAGATGGCGATGCAGTTGATCGACAATCTGAGTGCGAAATGGCAGCCGGAAAAGTACACCGACGAGTATCGGGACAACCTGATGAAGGTGATCGAGGGGAAGCTCAAGGGGCGCCGGCCGAAGCTGCAGGGCCGGGACACGCCGCAGTCCGCGGATGTTGTCGACCTGATGGCGCGGCTGCGGGCGAGCCTGGAGGGGAAGGACACGTCAGCGCGCGGGCGCAAGGCCGCGGGCGCCGCACCGTCGGCAGGTCACGGCAAGAAGAAGACGGCCCCGCGGAAGCGGAGCGGGCATGCCGCGTAGCGCCTTTGGCGGAAATCTGCAGCCGGGAGATACTGGCGTGATGGGCACGGGACGTGCGCCGGCGGGCAATCCTCCGTCGGCGCTGGAGTGGTACCGCCGCAACCGCGCGCGCTCGCGTGCGATTTTCGATTCGATCGAGCCCGCGGCGTACTACTCGCGACCCATCGCCCTCCGCAATCCCATCGTGTTCTACGAGGGGCACCTCCCGGCCTTCAGCGTCCTTTCCTTCATCCGCCGCGGGCTCGGCGGGCCTCCGGTCGACGAGCGGCTCGAGAAGCTCTTCGAACGGGGCATCGATCCGGACAGCGCGGAAGGGGCGGTGCCGCGAAGCGGCGCGGCCACCACATGGCCGTCACGCGGCGAGGTCCTGGCGTTCGCGGATCGGGTGGACGCCGCGATGAGCGCCGCGCTCCACCAGGCGGAGCTCAGCCCGGATCGCCTCACGACCCACCGCGCGGAAGCCCTCTATACGGCGCTCGAGCATGAGGCCATGCACCAGGAGACCTTGCTGTACATGTGGCATCGGCTGCCGTACGAACAGAAGCGCAAGCCGCAAGGTTTGCGCTACGAGCTCGGTGAACCTGCCCGGCCGTCGCGGCGCGCACCGCTTCAGATCCCGGCCGGGACCGCGACGCTCGGCGCCGACCGGGAGACCGCCGCGTTCGGCTGGGACAATGAGTTCGGCGTCCACCGCGTGGACGTGGGCGCATTCGACATCGATCAGCACAACGTCACCAATGCGGACTTTCTCGCGTTTGTCGAGTCCGGCGGGTACCGCGACCCGGCGCTCTGGTCGCCGGCCGACTTTTCCTGGGTGCAGAGCGAAGGCGTGGCTCACCCCGCGTTCTGGATGCGCACGGAGGACACATGGTTCTGGCGCGGGATGTTCGAGCCCGTTCCCCTGCCAGCGTCGTGGCCCGTTTATGTCAGCCAGGCGGAAGCGTCCGCCTATGCTCGATGGAAGGGTCGGCGTCTGCCGACCGAGGCTGAGTTTCAGCGCGCGGCGTTCGGAACCCCGGACGGGTCCGAACGCGTCTATCCGTGGGGAGACGCGCCTCCAGATGCGACCCGCGGCAACTTCGACTTCGCGGCCTGGGAGCCGGTGCCCGCCGGCGCGCGCCCTGCCGGCGCGAGCGCGTGGGGAGTGCACGATCTCGTGGGCAACGGATGGGAATGGACGTCGACCGTCTTCGCCCCCTTCCCCGGATTCTCGGCGATGGCCTCGTATCCCGAGTATTCGGCGGACTTCTTCGACGGGCAGCATTACGTGATGAAGGGTGGGTCACCCGCGACCGCGCGGGAGCTGCTGCGACCGAGCTTCCGGAACTGGTTCCGGCCCAACTACCCGTACGTCTACGCGACGTTCAGGACGGTTGCATGATCCGGGGTTCCGGGTTCCGGGTTCCGGGTTCGGGGTTCAGGTTCCGGGTTCGGGGTTCGGGGTTCGGGGTTCGGGGTTCAGGTTCGGGTTCTGGTTCTGGGTTCCGC
>JALZOC010000528.1 GCA_030857365.1 Acidobacteriota bacterium | reverse complement strand
GGATGCAGCAGTTCGGCGTGCACTTCTACCAGGCCTCCCTGAGTGCCAGCGACATCGACAAGCTCGTCAGGTTCGAGGTCCTCAGCTACGGCGAACAGTCGCAGCCCGTCCGGGGAGGGCGGCGGAAGGGGCTGCCGTCGACCAAGGTGAACTGGGAACTGCTCGAGCGCCGCATCGGCGCGGACGAGAAGGCCTATCAGCGCCAGATCATCCGCAAGAAGATCGACGAGCTCGTCCAGTACTACGAACAATGCCGGCAGGCCCGGGATCTGCCGTCGATTCCCGGAGCCGTGATCATCTCGTGCGACGAGGCGCTCAAGTTCGAACCGATGGAGGCGGGATCTTCCGTCGGCACGCTCAAGGTGCCCGAGCGCGAAGGCATCCTGCGCGCGATTGACGGGCAGCACCGCCTGCTGGCGCTCCACGCCGACATCGAGCATTTCGGCGACGAGCCGTTCTCGGTACCGGCCGTCATCTTCGACCGCCTGCCCGACGATCACGTCGTACAGATGTTCGTCACGATCAACGCGAAGCACACGCGGCTCAACGCGTCACACCTCGTATCGCTCTCCGGGCGGCAGCTATACAGCGATGAAAGCCTGGCCGCGGCGCACGACATCGTCCGCGCGCTGAACGAGCGGGAGGACTCGCCGCTCCACGGCGAGATCAAGCTGCTCGGCGTGGGCAAGGGGCGGGTGGCGCAGGCGCCGCTCGCGCAGGAGCTGAAGAAGCTGTTTGCCGCCGAGGCGTTTGGTCCCGGGCGGAAGGGGGACGCGTTCCGGGAGGAATCCCGACGCTTCTTCGTGAATTACCTGAAGCAGGCGGCGCAGGTGTTCGGGGCGGCATGGAATGGGCGGAAGTACAGCATCAAGAGCGCGACGGCGCTTCGCGCGTTCATCCGCGTGGCTCCCGACGTGGTCCGCCGCCTCGATCAAGAGCACGCCGATCGCACCGATTTCCGCGCCATCGGGCGCGTAATCGCTCCCTGGGGACGACGCATCGGCGACCTGCGATTCGAAACGGAGGGGGCCTGGAAGCGTTCCGGGACGACCGTGGAGTCGCTTGCGAAGGAACTGAGGCTCGCCCTGCAGTACCCGGAAGGGGCCGCTCTCTGACGGCCGCGCGTCCATCGACGGGTGAAGGGCGATAGATACAGCGCAAATGAAAAAGGGCATCGTCCGAAGACGATGCCCTGCGTTTTGCGGGCGACCTGGCTCCCCAGCAACTCACGGCTCCCTGCCGTAAATATTCAAGCCGCCTGCGCCTTAGGATTGAGCAAGTGGCGTACCGCGTCTGTTCATTGCGTTTTTACGCGTACCGCTCCTGTTGAGCCGACACAAGTGTGTGCGAAATTACAATTCTGATCTCGCGGGCCTGTTTGCGTTCCTGCGCCCATGACGCATCGCGACGTGCTCGCCCGATTCGTCCTGATGACGGCCCTGTCCGCGGAGGCGGCCGCGGGGCAGGCCCAGCGTACCGGCGCAATAGGCGGCCGGGTCGTTGACGCGCGGACGGGAACCGGGCTGGCCCGGGTCCTGGTGCAGGTCGAGGACGGCGGGCCCGCCGCGCAGACGGACGAGGAGGGGGCATTTCTGCTGTCGGGCGTGGCGCCGGGTCAGCGCCGGCTGTTCGTCTCCGTGGTGGGCTACACGCTGGTCCGGCGGGACGTCGAGGTGGCCCCGGGCGCAGCGACGACGCTGACGATTCCGCTGAGCGAGGGGACCGGCACGTACACGGAGACCGTCATCGTCGCGTCAGACCGGTTCCGGCCTTCCGAACCCGCGGTGGCCAGCCAGCAGACGCTCGGAAGCGCTGACGTGCAGAGCCTGCGTGGCGTTCTCGCGGATGACCCCCTGCGCGCCGTGCAGGTCCTGCCGGGCGTCGCCACGGGGGACGACCTGCGGAGCGAGTTCAGCGTCCGGGGCAGCGACTTCAGCCACATGAACCTGACGGTGGACGGCGTTCCGACGCCGCACCTGCTGCACACGGTCCGGGCGATCGAGGATCAGTCCGCATCCGGTTCGGTGGCCATGATCAACAGCGACATCCTGGAGGATGTGACGCTGCTCAACGGCGGCTACGCCCAGCGCGCCGGGAACCGCACGGGCGCGGAGGTGAACTTCCGGATCCGTGAAGGCTCGCGCCAGCGGCGGCAGGCCCGGACCGCGGTGAGCGGGACGAGCGCCTCCGTCGTACTCGAAGGTCCGCTCGGGCGGTCGCGGCGCGGCTCGTGGTTGTTCTCGGCGCGTCAGAGTTACCTCGATCTCATTCTCCGGCGTCTGTCGGAAGAGGGGCTGGACTTCGCCTTTTCCGACGCGCAGGCAAAGTTCACCTTCGATGCATCCGCTTCCCAGCGGGTCGAGCTCACCGTGCTCGCCGGGCGTTCCCGTCTCGAGGAGGAGCGGGAGGACGCCGATGCCGGTGAACGGGCGACCGGCCGCAACGCGTCGGTCGTGGCGATCGGGAGCTGGCGGCTGACGAGGCCCCGCGGTCTGCTCACCGGGCGCGCTCTTGTCTCCGGCAATCGCTTTCGCAATGAGAACCCGGGAGTCGTCGAATACGATCGTGGCCACGATGCGCAGGTGGGCGGGCGCGTCGATCTCCTGACCACCCTGGCGCGTGGACTGCAGCTCGAGGGTGGCGTGCAGGCCGATCGAACAGGCCAGGGGCGGGTACGCCGCCGCGCGGCCAGCGGCACGTACCGCGTGATCAATCAGTTCGAGGGCAGCAGCGTCAGGTCCGGCGGCTACGCGCAGCTGCGATGGAGCGCCGGGCCGCTCACGGTTGTTCCGGGCGCCCGCGCGGACCGCTGGGAGCTGACGGGCGAGGTCACCGCTTCGCCCTGGGTGCAGGCCGAGCTCAAGACGACCTCGTCCACCAGCCTCCGCGGCAGCGCCGGCGTGTACCGGCAGTTCCCCGACTTCGAGCAGGTGATCGGCACACTGGGGACTCCCGCGGCGACCTCCGAGCGCGCCAGCCAGTACGATGCCGGCTTCGAGCACCGGATCGGGACGGACACGCGGTGGCAGGTCACGCTCTTCACCCGCCACGAGCACGGCTTCTTCCGCCGTCCTGCCGCCGAGACGCGCCTCTGGGGCCGGCGGGTGGTTCGAGGTGCGCCGGCGGGGATATACGTACCCAGCCTGGACGGCGATGCGCGAGGCGTCGAACTGCTCCTCCAGCGGCGGAGTCCAGCCGGCCTGTCCGGGTGGGTTTCGTA
>JALZOC010000527.1 GCA_030857365.1 Acidobacteriota bacterium | reverse complement strand
CGACGAGGACCCGGACGAAGAACCCGAGGAACCGCCGCCGCTGTCGCGCGGTACCGCGGATCCGGTGGTGTCGCCGTTGGACGGGCGCGACCCCGACTGGGCATCACGCGCCGCTGCCCCCGCTGGCGCGATACTCAGCGTGAAGGCCGAGGCGATCAACCCGACTGTGAGTTTCTGACGCATCATGATGACAAGCTCCTGCGGAACCTGCGGCCTTGAAATTGCGGATCAAACCCGCGTCTGGCTCGGGAACAAGCAACGGGGCTGCCATCCGCCACCCGTCTGATAAGCCTGATTTCTCCGATTCTGACACGGTTCGAGCAAAAGATCTGTCACCCGCCGACTTCATTCCGTCCCGTCCGCGTGACAGGCCCGAATTACCCCCGGCGAGTTTCCCCGATCCCCGATCCCCGATCCCGATCCCCGATCCCGATCCCCGATCCCGATCCCCGATCCCTGATCCCTGATCCCCGTTTGATACACTGACTGAGGCCTCCCTCAGATGTTCCACGCCACCACAGTCCTCGCAGTCCGCCACCAGGGCCAGACCGTCATGGCGAGTGACGGCCAGGTCACGTTCGGCGACACGGTCGTCAAGCAGTCGGCCCGCAAGATCCGCCGCCTCTACAACGACCGAATCCTCGCCGGCTTTGCAGGGTCCGCGGCTGACTCCTTCGCCCTGTTCTCCCGGTTCGAGGCGAAGCTCGAACAATACCGGGGCAATCTCGAGCGCTCGGCGGTCGAGCTCGCCAAGGACTGGCGGACCGATCGCCTGCTGCGCCGCCTGGAAGCGATGCTCATCGTGATGGATCCCCAGGTCACCTTCCTGCTCTCGGGGACGGGCGACCTGATCGAACCCGACGACGGCATCATTGCGATTGGATCGGGGGGCGCATACGCGCTCGCCGCCGCCAAGGCGCTGGCGCGGCACACCACACTGGACGCGCGCACCATCGCCGCCCAGGCGATGGAGATCGCCGCCGGCATCTGCATCTACACGAACGCCACTGTCACTCTCGAATCTCTCTGACCGCCATGGCGATTTACCTTCCGGAGAGCACGGCCTCGACGACCGAGTCACTGACGCCGCGTCAGATCGTCGCCGAGCTCGACAAGCATGTCATCGGGCAGGCCAAGGCGAAGCGCGCCGTGGCGATTGCGCTGCGCAACCGCATGCGCCGCCAGAAGCTGCCGCCGGAGCTGGCGGAGGAGATCGCGCCGAAGAACATCCTGATGATCGGCCCGACCGGCGTGGGCAAGACCGAGATCGCGCGCCGGCTCGCCCGGCTGGCGCAATCCCCGTTCATCAAGGTCGAAGCCTCGAAGTTCACGGAGGTCGGCTACGTGGGGCGCGACGTCGAATCGATGGTGCGCGACCTCGTCGAGCTCGCCGTCGACATGGTCAGGGAAGAGCGGCTCGTGGAGGTGCGCGAGCGCGCGCGGCAGTCGGCCGAAGAGCGCGTCCTCGACCTCCTGCTGCCGCCTCTCCCGCCCGCGGCGGACCACGACGAGCAGGCTGCGTCGATTCGCGAGCAGGCGCAGCGGACGCGGGAGAAGCTGCGCGAGCAGCTTCGCGACGGGCGGCTGGACCACAAACAGGTCGAGATCGACGTGCGCGAGAAGACCTTCCCCTCCTTCGAGATCATCGCCGGCTCCTCGGTGGAGGAAGTCGACATCAACATGAAGGACATGCTGCCGGGCCTCTTCCAGGGGCGCACGCGGAAGCGCCGCCTCCGGGTTCCGGAAGCGCTCACCGCGCTCACCCAGGAAGAAGAGCACAAGCTCGTCGACATGGAGAGCGTCGCGCGCGCCGCCGTCGATCGCGTGCAGCAGGCCGGCATCATTTTCATCGACGAGATCGACAAGGTCGCCGGGCGCGAAGGCAGCCACGGCCCCGACGTGAGCCGGGAAGGGGTGCAGCGCGACATCCTGCCGATTGTCGAAGGGACGACGGTGAACAGCAAGTACGGGATGGTGAAGACGGACCACATCCTGTTCATCGCCGCCGGCGCCTTCCATGTGTCCAAGCCGTCGGATCTCATCCCGGAGCTGCAGGGGCGGTTTCCGATCCGCGTCGAGCTCGAAGCGCTCGGCCGCGCCGACTTCGTCCGGATCCTGACCGAGCCGAAGAGCGCGCTCATCAAGCAGTACACGGCGCTGCTCTCGACCGAGGGGGTCGCGGTCCGCTTCACCGAGGGGGCGATCGCCAGGATTGCCGACTTCGCCAGCCTGGTCAACGATCGCACCGAGAACATCGGCGCCCGCCGCCTCCACACGGTCATGGAACGGCTGCTCGACACCGTGTCCTTCGAGGCGCCGGATCTCACCGACAAGGACGTCACCATCGACGAGCCCTATGTGGAACGCATGCTGGCGGACATCGTCAGCAACGAAGACCTGTCGCGTTACATCCTGTGAGGATGAGTCGAGGCGTGCGGGTTGTGACGCACGATCGGCGACCCGGTCACGTGCGACGTGCACCGTGCAAGGTGCAACGTGCTGCTCGCCAGCGTGCAGGGTGCGGCGCGCTGGAGCCGGGCGGCTGGGGGCTCGCAGCTGGCTGCTGGCGACCGGGAACCGGCCACTGGAGTGCCCGCCGGTTCGCAGGAATCCTGCGGCTCGTGTTGCTCGGCGCGCTCGCCGCGCTGCCTGTGGCCTGCGGCAAGAAGGGCCCGCCTCTCGCCCCGCTGCATCTCGTGCCGGGTCCCCCGGTGGAGCTGACCGTGCGGCGTACGGGACCGGAGGCGCGCCTGCAGTTCGTCCTGCCCGCGGGGAACGTCAATGGCGGCGGGCCGAGCGTGCTCGACCGGGTCCACATCTACGCCGTCACCCTCAGCCCGGGAATGGCAGCGCCGCCGAACCGCGAGCTGCTCACGCCGCCGTTCCTCGTGGGAAGCGTATCGGTCAAGCCGCCGCCGGTTGAGGGAGAATCACCTCCCGCCGACGCGCCGCCGGATGCCCGACCGTCGCCTGGCGAGCCGGTCACCTTCGTGGAGCTGCTGACGCCGGACAACGTGGAACGGGCGTCGGCCCCCGTCGGCCGGAAGGATGCGACCACGGCCGCGGCCCGGCGGGCCGCCGGGTCGGCGCTCCTCACCACCGCGCTCGGGACCGTGCCGGCGCGAAACCGTGGTGCGGCCTTCGCGGGAGCGCTGTCCGCCGTTCCCGCAACCGGTCCGCTGGCCGCCGCCGCGGCGTTCGGTCTCGCGACTGCGGAAGCC
>JALZOC010000059.1 GCA_030857365.1 Acidobacteriota bacterium | reverse complement strand
GGGCCATCCGAATCCTTCCAGCATCTGCGCCAGCTCCGCCGCCGTCAGGCGCGAAGCCGTGACGCGCCGCCGCGCTTCCATGGCCATATGCACCGTCTCGAGCGGGCTCACTTGGAACGCCGCAGCTGGCATCGCCACATTGACGAGCACGCGATCGCCATCGAACGTCGCCACGCCGCCGCGCGCGAGTACCTCCTGCGTGACGTTCACTGCCGTCTCGAGGTTCTTCGATTCGACGAGGCGCCTGGCGAGATCCGTCCACGGCCCGTTCGGAACCCGCTCGGCCGATGACGGCGTCTGCACATTCGCGGTCGACGTCGACGCCGCCTCCGGACGGGTGGTGGCCGTCTGCCGCGCAGGCGAGCTCCGTTCACCTGATCCGGAGCAGCCGCCGACGACCGTTGAGATCAACGTTGTGAAGACGACGATTCGAACGGGGATGACTCGCACGTGGAACCTTCAATCTTGGAGATGGCGTGAGCGCGTGCGGCGCACCGCGCAGAGGGGGTTTCGGAAGTTCCTGTCGAATCGGCCGCCGTGACCGTGGGGGAGGCGTGCGACACAGCAACATCTTAACCCCACAGATTGGCCGCGTCACCGGCTCCAGAAGCGGCACCGCGCGCCAGCAGCGGCAACACGACCGCTTCCGTCAGCAGCTGACGCACGAGCCGCCCGTTGTGTTTGCCCTCCGCCACCGCGATACAACGTTTCGCCCGGCCCCGGTTATGCTCGGAGCGAATGCGTGCGCTCGCGCTCGTCGCCGTCGCCCTCGTCGCCGCGGGCTGCACGTCGTCTAAGCCCGTTGCGCCAGAGAACTACGAAACGGCGTGTGGGCCGACTCAGTCGAGCAGGCCCTCGCTGCGACGTTGCTCGGCGTGAAGCCGCCGCGCGCGATTGACAGCGAGCCACCCACCGCGCACGCCGGGCGCTTCGACGGTCGGTCCGTTCGTCCTCGATGTGCGTCGCGCCGCTGACGCGCTGTGGCTGGAGGCTCCACCACCAGGACCGCGCGGGCGCCTGACGCGCATCGGGCCCGCACGCTACGCACTCGATGGCGACGCCTGGGGCGTGACCGTGCACATGGACTGCACCGGCGAGCGTTGTACGGCGCTACGCCTGCACATCGCGGGCATGGAGTGGCCCGGCGAGCGGATCGTGCCCTGACGTCAAGCGTCACCACTGTTCGGGGCAAAGGGTACAGCCAAAACTTGGGCATTCAGCTCGAGCCGTGGGGCGGCGCGATTCTGGGAATAGACCGACGACAAGTCCGAGGACCGCGGCCTGACGGTGTGGCATGTGGCGAAAAGCACACCGAATGGTTCCGCCCCAGCCCTTCCGGCTTCATGATCAACTACCGGATCGACAACATGGCCGAGATGCTGGCGGAGTGGCAGCGAACGGGGTCCAAATCTGGAAGGGCGCAAGTACGCTTTCGAATGTGTCCGCACAATCCTGTAATCGGCCAGACCTCTGAGCTGGCGGCCGAGCGAGGGGCCTGGAAAAAGACGTTCGAAATTGCGAGTCTCGAGCCGCCTTCGCGGCCCGGATGTTGCGTCGCGCTCCCGGTATCGATCGTCAATTCACGTCTATGCATACCCGGACCGAACAATTCTCGAACTCGCCGGCCGATCCGCCGGCGCCCATCGTGGTCCCCGGGGCGTCGTCTTCCCTCACCTACGAGACGTTCTACGGACTGCGTGAGAAGCCGTTCAGCCTGTCCGCCGACCCGCGATTTCTGTTCAGGAGTCCTGCGCACGGACCCGCGTTCGACGAGATCCTGGCCGGAATACGACGCCGCGAAGGGCTCATCGTCCTGACCGGGGAGATCGGGACCGGCAAGACGACGCTGTGCCGATCCGTGCTTCAGCAGCTCGACCGCCGCACGTTTCACGCGTTCGTCGCCGATCCGTTCGTCTCGCGCGAAGATCTCCTGAAGACGCTGCTCATCGACTTCGGCGTGATCTCGGTCGGCGAGCTGACCCGCGGCCGCTTCAGCAGCGCATCGCGGTCCGACCTGAGCTTTCTGCTGTACGAGTTCCTCGATTCGCTGGTGCCGCTGCAGGCGTTCGCGGTGCTGATCATCGACGAAGCGCAGAATCTGTCGCTGCCGCTGCTCGAGGAGATCCGCATCCTCTCCGAGCTGGAGCGCCGGGAGAAGCTTCTGCAGGTCGTGCTCGTTGGCCAGCCCGAGCTGCGAGCCAACATGAGGCTGCCGCAGATGCGGCAGGTGGACCAGCGCGTCTCCGTCTGCTGCGAGTTGAAAGAGCTGGATGTCGAGGGTGTCGCCGGATACGTGGACCATCGACTGCTCGTCGCGGGCCGTGGCGAACGCGCCCTCGAGTTCACGCGGGCGGCGGTCGAGGCGGTGTATCAGGGCTCGTCGGGGGTGCCTCGGCTGATCAACCGGATTTGCGACCGCGCCCTGAAGCACGCCTACCTGTCGCGCAGCCGCCACATCGACACGCATTTCGTCTGGGCCGCGCTCGATGACCTCGGTCTGGCGGTCCCCGCGATCGTCCAGGAACCGGGCCCACAGCCTTTCATCAACGTAGCGCCGGTTCCGGCCGCTGCCGCAGTCACGGCGGCAATTCCGCAGTGTGAAATTGCGTTTGGGGGCGAGCTGGATTTCGGCGATGCCCCGAAGCCTGTCGCGGACGGGGGCCACGCTACGTCCAGCGGCAAGTCGCGCGAGCGCGCTGCTGTGCGAAGCCGATGGGTACTGTGGGCAGCCGCATCGGTCGTCGCTGCGTCAACGGGTGTTGGCGGCGCCGCGTGGTATGCGGACGCGCAGGCGGTCTATCGCGAGGCGGCCCTGCCGCTGCCGCCGCAACGTGCGCTGCCCCCCACATTCACGGCCGTTCGCGCGCCGAACATGGATCCCAGTGTCCTGCCGGCGTCACAGCGTGAGGACGCCGGGCGCGCTTCGCCAGCGTCCACGCCTGCCGCCGCATCGCCCGGAGTGGCCGCGACCGCGGCCGCCCCCGGCGCAGGCGGCCGCTACACGATCCTGGTCGCCTCGTTCAAGCGTGCGGAGAGCGCAGAGCGCGTGGTCGACGAGTTGACGACTGCAGGATTTGGCGCGCAGGCGGTGGCACGCGAGGGCGGCCCCGAACGCGGTCGCTTCCTCGTCGTGATGGTCAGTGGGTATACGTCCGCGATCGACGTGCAGCGCGATCTGCAGCATATTCGAGCGCTGCCTGGCGGCTACACCGACGCACGGATCGTCGAGCACGAATAACCCTCGTCGCGCGCCAGCCGTTCATCTGCTGTAGCTGGCCGTAATCCCTCGAGGGACCGACTCGGAGGCAACGGACGACACCGACATTGGCCATCCGAGCACAGTCTCGAGACGGCGCGCCGACCGGTTCGCCTCCGCACGCGTCGAGTAGTGTCCGACGCGCACGCGATAGCCGCCGTTCCTGCCCGAAGCGGCCGTTTCGAGATACGCGGCGTGTCCCGCGCGCTGCAGTTCGTCGACCATGGCCCGAGCGTGTCGCGCGTTGGTCGACTCCGCAACCTGAATCGTGAACGAGGTGTTGCTCGCCGCCGCGGCGGCAGCTTCCTCGATCGAGTGTCCTTCCGCCTGAACACGCTCGTCACCTGGCGGCACTGACGTCGCGGGGTGCGCCATGAGGCTGGCGAGCAATGCGCTGAGGCTCGTGGCTGCTGCGCCGGCTTGCAGCACAGTGACGTCTGCGTCCCTGACGATCGCCGGTCCCTCGGCAACGCTTACGACAGCGGTGTTCTCGCGTCCGCCCTGTCTTGCCACAATCGTGTAGTGACCCGCCGGAAGATTGCGGAAGACATACTGGCCCTTGGCGTCGGTCACCGACTTCCGTCCAAGCGGGAGGAGCTCCACCGTCACACCAGCCAGCGCGACGTACCCGCCCGCTGTTCCGATCGAGCATTCGTGCCCGGCCGGCGATGCTGCGGTACGGCCGCAGCACGAATCTGGCGCGACCCGGCTCCGTCTGCTCGACGCGGACCCGCTGTGCCACGAGGCTGTCGACCGGGTACCCGGCGGGAACCGACCCCGCGTCAATGGCGACGTCATATTCTCCCGGCGCCAATCCTTCCACGACGAACGTCCCGTCATCCGCCGTCCGGGCAATCATCCGCCGGTCGCCGCTGATGACGTGGAGGAGCACGCCGTTGATCCCTGTGCCGCCGTCCGCGAGGACGACGCCCCGAAGGCTCGAGCGGGACCAGGCCACGCCGAAATGAACCGATGCACCCGTGTCGACTTGCGCCGGCGAGGGCGTCGTGAAGAACGTGGGCTGATCCGATGTGTACCGCGCCTCGACCAGATGCGCACCATGCGACACATCGTCGAACCGGAAGCGGCCGGCGTCATCGGTCCGCGTGTGGTGCAGGTTATCGAGGATGACCTCCACTCCGGCAAGCGGCGGCAGCTCCGACGAGTAGACTCCCAGAGCTTTGTCGTCCTTGAACACGGCGCCGTCGATGTGACCGCTTCGCGGGGCGAGAAACCCCGGGCCGCTCGTCAGCGCGCGGCGCAGCGAGGCAAACATGACCGGCTGGCACGCCGGCGACACGGACCGACCGCGGCAGAGCGCCGACCAGGTGAGGTACACCTCCGTTGCGCCATCGAGCCTCTGGGAGTAGCTCATCGAGTGCACGGCGCCAGTGGAGGTGGTATTGACCGATCCCTCGCGGTTGAAGAGCGTGCTCATCGACAGGTGCGGCCTGCGCGCACCGGAGCCGGACCAGCCGGCCGTCGCTCCGAGCCGCGTGCGAACCGGCGTGACATCAATCTGAATGCTGTTCGCGTAACCGTATGCCGACAGTTCGGCGTTTGTGCGGAGGAGGTCGGCAAGCTGTTGCGGCGTGTTCGCCGCCAGGCCGAGCCGTCGAGCATCGGCTGGAGCCACGGAATCTCCGTGAGGATCCGCCGGGCCGTGGGGGCCTGGGTCTGACGCTCGGCAAATCCTGAGAGACTGAACCCGCGCGCGGAGCCATTGAGATTCGCGCGGAACAGGTGCCCGCCGAGCTCCCGCACCGTTTCTCTCGAGAACTGATAGTCGCTGCCGGCGCCGACATGCGATGTCGAAAACGAGACACCCAGGGGCAGCGTCATGTTGCTGATCCTCGATGCGGCCTGCGAGCCGTTCTCAAACACCGATACGCCCGAACCTCCGTGAATCGCCCAGTGCGGCGTCAGCCGCCGCTGCACGTTGAGGCTGGCCACGCTGCTCGTCTGGTCGAAAGCTCCGTGCGAGTAGCTGCGCGACGACATCGTCGTGCTGACGGTCGATTTGCCCCCCTGCCAGAACCACCCGCCCTCGAGCTGCCGGCCGCTTTGCTGGTCGGTCGTGAGCGATGGCAGACTGAGGGCGCTACGCGGACCTTTGCCCATCCCCGCCGGTTGGGCCGATCGACGTCGACTGCCAGCGCTCCCGCAAACGATCGACTGGCGGCGAGCTCCGCGGTGAATTTCACATCGGATGCCGTCCGCGCTTCATAGAGCATGGTGCCGAGCGCGCCGCGCCGGCTCTGAACCGGTCCGTCGAAATAAAAGAAGTTCGGCGTCAGGCTGCTGCGAGGAGTGAGCGTGTATCGGTAGGCGACCCCGGCGACCGCCTCCTTGTCCGTTGGCAGCAGCAGATGCTCGAAGGTGCTGAAAAAACTGTAGCCGGCGTTCACCTGCCAGGGGCCCTGGCGCAGATACAGCCCGCGCACGTTCGAGCGGGACACGGTGAGCGGCGAGTTCGCGATCGTGCGGTCGAGCAGCGTCAGCTCGCGGCCGGGCGCGCGCAGCGTGAACGAGGCCCGCGGAATGCTGAACGGCGAGCTGACCTGGTCCCCGAACGGCGCGGCGCCGCCCAGCGTCAGTTCCGCCGACCGTTCGCCGTCGCGGCGCGAGAAGAAGAGACCGCCCTGCAGCACGCCCGGATTGGAGCCATACCGCGCCTCGTAATAGCCGCTCGCGCCGCCGCGTGCGTTGCCGATGTGCATGCCCGGAAGCACGTTGATCGGAGGCTCGCCAACCACGACGCGGAGCGTCATCGTCTCGTCGCCGGCCACGACGATGACGTTGGTCGAGCCGGGGCCGCGTCCGATCAGCGTGACGATGCCGTCCTGCACGGAGGCGCCGACGCGGGCCGGGTCCAGCGACAGCGCCGCCGTGGCGCCTGCAATCGTGCGCGTCGCGACCTGCTCGTAGCGGAGGGTCAGCGATGGTGCGGATTGCGCAATGGCGTCGCTACCGGCGCACGCCAGCGCGGCGATCAGCATCGCGCTGGTCGTCGCGAGCCGGCGCCACCGCGAATTCCACGGTGCGCGTGAGTACTTTGTGCGCATGATCATCGTATTCAAGGGAGAAAATGGCGCGGTAGCGGCCGGGGACCAGCAGGTCCGGGTACTCGGCCTTGAACGCCAGGCGCTCGCCGGGCATCAGCCGCTGCGGCTCTATGGGGACTTTACCGACGAGTGTCCCGGACGCGTTGAGCAGGGCCGCCGCGCCGCTGGCGACCACCGGCTCGGCACCACGTTCGTGACCCATTCGGCCAAGGCCAGATTGCTCGTGTCGGTCTGCTCCGACACTTCGGGGACCGCTCCCTCGAGGCGGGTGTCGGTCGAGAGTGTGAAGGTCATCAGCGCACCCAGCGACGCGGTCATCGCCACGCCGCGCTCGTTGCCGACGACCGTCTGCCCCCGGAAGATGGCGGCGACGCCGCGGATTGCCGATCCGCGCGGCAACGTGACGGTGACGTCGACCGTGCCGACGGCTCCCGGCGCGATGACGATGTCCCTCGACGAAAAAACCGAGGTCGCGGCGATGCTTCCCGGGCGTTCACCCGCCGCCAGGAAGGTGCGGCGGCCCTCCTCCGCGACCACGTCCTGCGCCTCGAGTCTGAAGGCGAGCTCGCGCGAGGTATGGTTCGTCAGCCGCAGTGTCTGACGGTGCGCCTGTCCCGGCTGTCCCGCGAGCATGACGACAGAGGGAGAGAGCGAGATCCCGCTGCGAAGATCCGTCCGATCGATCGCCTGTCCCGCGAAGCCGCCGCCAATCTGCGTCAGCACGAAGGGCATGACCCACAGGCCGGCGCGCACGACTGTTCGAAGCTCAGTTCGCAATGGCGGTGATCTCCAGCACGGTATTGACGGTGCCCGCGGCATAGCTGAACGGCACCACGAACGACAAGCTGTGTGGCACAGAAGTTTCGTACGGCTGCGACGTGCCGATGATGGCGTCGGTCGTGGTCAGGGTCGTGCCGTCCACTCGCCACGTCAGCGACTGCGCGCTCTGAAGCCGCGCCCTCAGCGTGTAGTTCGGACTGAGCACGCCCAGCGAATTCTTCGTGGCGCGGACACCGAAATCCGTCGACACCGTGTAGCTCGACGCGCCGACAGTCCGGCTGACGCCGCCATTCAACGGCTGAAGCGCCGACACATTGCCGAAATCCACGCTGGCGCTGTTCGTCCCGGCACCGCCCAGCGGCACGGAGCCGGGGATGGACGTGAACGACAGCGAGATGGCCGAAAGGAGCTGCGCGTGCAGCCGCGCCGGGAACAGAGTCAGTCCCACCACCAGACTCCACCGGCACAGACCCCCGAGCCATCCCCTCTCTTCGTGCGTCATCGCGACATGCTCTGCGGCGAAACCGGGCGTCAGTTCGCGGTCACGGTGAAGTTCAGCACCTTGCTGAGCGCTCCCGTCGACGCCGTCAGGGGAACGGTCAGATTCACCGTGTGCGCCACCGCGGTGTTGTATGTGTAACCCGTGCCGAGGTTCTGATTCGCCGTCGTCAACGTCGTCGAGTTGATGCGCCAGGTGTTGGTGGCGTCGGCGGACGCCAGTGCTGCCGCCAGCGTGTAGCTCGCGCTGGAGGAGGGGGCTTTGACGACCTTGACGCCGAACAGCGAGCTGACCGTGAAGTCAGAGGCCGACACGGACCGCGTCACATTAGGCGTGGCGATCGTGTTGTAGGCGGAAACTGCGCCGAAGGCCATCGTCGCGGCGTTCGTGCTTGCGCCGGTCAGCGCCACGCCGGACGCGTCGTTCTCGAAGGTCATTCCGATCGAGCTCTCGACGGTTGCCGTCACCGTCAGCGTTCCGCTCGTCTGCGCCGCGGCGAGCGACGGCATGGTCATCAGACTGGCCGCCATCACGGCCGTCTTCAGCAGATGTTTCGTGCTCACAACGTTTCCCCCTCTGCTTCCCGTGTGTTCTTCTCGAACAGTTACCGGCCCGCCAGCCCGGGAACCGAATCCGGTGCCCAGCGCACTGACAGTGGTGATTCGCCCTGAAGACAGCAAGTTTGCTGCCTCCATGCGGCGGTTCGGCCGAACTCCTGACAATGCAGCGAGTTGCATGAAAACCCACGACGTGACCTATAGGAATATGACGCCAAACAGTGTGCAGGGATGGAACACCTCTTACGGGTTCCTGCCCTTTCAGCGTGTGATCAACGCCTTCGCGGGAGACCCGCAGGTGACATCCGGGAAGATGATGGGGTCCGTGGGCCTGAAGGTAAACGGCAGGATATTCGCGATGCTCGTGAAGGGGAAGTTTGTCGCGAAGCTTCCGAAGGACGCGGTCGACGAGCTCGTGCAATCAGGGACTGGTGAGTACTTCGAGCCTGGCCACGGCAGGTTGATGAAACAGTGGGTGGCGCTGCGAGACCAGGAGGCGCTCTGAGTGAACCTGGCCCACAAGGCGCGGGAGTACGTACAAGCTTCGGCCCACGTCAAAGCGCGCGGATGATTAGTTGCCTCCCCGGAGCATCGCCCGTACCGGGCAGCCTCTCAGGCTGCCGACAATAGACGGCGAAGCCCGCTGACGCGATCGCGCAAACGACCGCGGCGCCCCGCGTTACGATGGATAGCGCTCCGCGCGGTTGACCAGTCAAGCGGCGCAATGATACGACGGCCGGCCGATCCTCCGTCGCCCTTTGTTTTACCCTGGATCGAGCAGGCCCGCCCGGCGAGCGGCGGCCATGCACTGACTCCGTTCCGGTCAGGTCCAGCAACCGCAGCAACCATCCCGGGCATGGGTTTTCGCGTCGCAGCCGGAGTTCTGTTGCTGCTGGGGACGAAGAGCTCCTTCGGCGTTTGGGCGAACTGCCGGCCTGACGGGCTCTCGATCGCGTCTGGAGGAAAGCGATCCGTCGCAGTGGACCCTCTAGTCGCGATCGCGGACCACGACGGCGGTGGGGACGACGTGGTTGATCTCGTAACTCCGCCGATCCTTGTCCCGGTTCATGGGCTGCGTTCGTCCTTGGCTGTCGGTCGCTCGCACCATCACGGAGCGCTCTCCGGCGGCTGGCTGCCAGTAGAACTCCCATGATCGCCAGGTGTGCTGTGAAGCCGGCGACGTCAGCCG
>JALZOC010000526.1 GCA_030857365.1 Acidobacteriota bacterium | reverse complement strand
TCCTCGGCCGCACCCACCCCGACATGATCGAGCTGAAGCTGGACGACATGTTCGCCGCGCAGGAAGTCGGGGACTCCATTCCCACCCTCCTCGGCCCGGACTACATGGCCCAGGACTGGGCGGATCTGAACGGGGCGCTCTTCTCAGCGCTGTGGCTCGAGAAAATGGCGATCTCGATCACAATCGGGCTCATCGTCATGGTCGCGGCGCTGAACATCGTCGCGTCGCTGGTGCTCCTCGTGATGGAGAAGAGCCGCGACATCGCCATCTTGAAGACGATGGGGAGCTCGGCGGCAAGTATCCGGCGGATCTTCATGCTCCAGGGACTCGTCATCGGGTCGCTCGGCACACTCGGCGGCACCCTCGCGGGTTACGCGCTGATCTATGTCCTCGACACCTACAAGCTGATTCACGTGCCGATCGAGGTGTACTCGATCTCGTACGTCCCCTTCACGCTGGACCCGCTCGATTCCCTCACGGTGATTGCATCGGCGATCGTCATCTGCTTCGTGGCCACCATCTACCCCGCCCGGCAGGCGTCGAAGCTCGACCCGGCGCAGGCGCTCAGGTATCAATGAGAAGCTTCCAGCTCCCAGCTTTCAGCTTCCAGCCTGGGTCAAACTGCGTTTACGAATCCCCGGATTGCAAGTACGAGAGGTGCACAGCTGGAAGCTGGAAGCCGGAAGCTGGCGGCCCTCTGTAGTCATGTCTTTCATCGAAGTCTCCGGCGTCACGAAGAGCTACCCCGTTGGCGGCCGCCGGTTGCCCGTGCTGAAACAGCTCGACCTCGCGATGGAGCGTGGAGAGATGGTCGCCGTCGTGGGTGCGTCAGGGGTGGGGAAGAGCACGCTGCTGCACGTCATGGGCGGACTGGACGGCGTGGACGAGGGGCGGGTGCGCATCGGCGAGACGCAGCTCGACGCGCTGCCGGACGCCGACATCGTGGCGTTCAGGAACCGCAACGTCGGCTTCGTGTTTCAGTTCCATCACCTCCTGCCGGAGTTCACGGCACTCGAGAACGCCGAGATGCCCATGCGGATTGCCAGGCGCCCCGCCGCCGAACGGCGTGCGCGCGCCGCGGATCTGCTGCGGCGTGTAGGACTCGAGGCACGGCTGGACCATCGGCCCGGCATGTTGTCGGGCGGCGAGCAGCAGCGCGTGGCGATCGCGCGCGCGCTTGTGATGGAGCCCGCCCTGCTCCTTGCGGACGAGCCCACCGGCGATCTCGACGAACACACGGCCGACACCCTTCACGACCTGCTCAGGGAAATGCACCGCGAACGCGGATTGACGTCACTCATCGCGACGCACAATCCTCGCCTGGCAGCCGCCTGCGACCGCGTGCTCCGGCTCGAAGACGGGCGACTCAAGCCTGCCTGAAACCAGGGATCAAACGGACTACACGGAAGGACACGGACCAGCCAACAGGGCTCGGGCGGCCAGCATCATGTCTCGAGGCTTTTTATCCGTGTTCATCGGTGTTTATCCGTGGTCTGTTTCACATCCGTGTTGACGGTCGTCAGGGGCCCGCGGGAAGACTCAACGCCGCTCCGCGGCATTGCGGCGGCGACCGAGGGCCGGAATCGGCACTTGCAACAGCGCCGCGAGTCCCACGTAGGCGACTCCGAACGGTCCGAGCACGAGCGCCGCGCGCAGGATCGGATGGAAGGAGAACGCCTGCGCGCGGATCGACCAGCCGAGGGCGGCGGCGACGACGGCGGCGGTGAGGAGGCGCGCAAGGCGCCCCGCGCCCACTCCGGTCGGCCCGATGCGGCGCTGCAACGCGTGGCGGAGCAAGCCGAATTCACACCATCCGGCAAGGCCTCCGGCCAGCGTCAGCCCGGCCGTCCCCCACAGGGGGTTCAACCCGAGCCTCGGCGGCACCACGATGGCAAACGCGTACCCGAGCGCGGTTCCGATCGAGACCCGGACGAGCGCGAAGCGAAGGGGGGTCCGCGTGTCTCCCATGGCGTAGAAGGTCGCCGAATAGAGCCGGCCCATCGTCGAGGCGAGGAGCCCCGCGGAAGAGCCCGCCAGGATGCCCCACACGTACACGGCGTCCGCGGGCTGGAACCGGCCGTGCTGAAAGATCGCGGCGGCAATCAGGTCGCCGAACGCGACGAATGCGACGGCCGACGGCACCACGAAGAAGGCGAGCCGCTGCAGTGCGGGTCCGAGTCGCGCCCGCAGCGCGAGCCCGCGTGCTGTTTCGTCGCCCGACACACCTGCCATGGCCGGCAGCTCCGCGGCTGAGACGGACATTCCAAAGAGACTGACGGGCAGCGTGTAGAGCACCTGCGCATTCATGAGGGCCGTCACGGCGCCGGTCGGCAGCAGGCTCGCCAGGAGGGTATCGATATACGCGCTCAGCTGGACGACGCCGCGGCTGATGAGGGCCGGTGCGAAGTTCCTCACGACGGATCTGACGCCTGGCGTCAGCGCGAGTGCCGGCCCGCGCCGGGCCCCGTGGCCGAAGACCCGGAGCACGGGCGGCAACTGCACGAGAAACTGCAGCGCGCTCCCCGCGACGGATCCGACGGCCAGAATGAAAGCCAGGCTGTCGAGCGGTCGTCCGCGGCCGAAGAACAGCAGCGTGGCGATCATGGCGGCGTTCCAGATGACGGGCGCCGCATAGGAGATGAAGAATTTCCGATGACTGTTGAGGATCCCCAGGCACCAGGCCGAGATCACGAGGAGACCGGCGCCAGGAAACAGGATCCGCACGAGGGTCGTCGTGAGATCCCGCTTCGGCCCCGTGAAGCCCGGCGCGATCAGTCCAGTCAGGACCGGGGCGAGCAGCACGCCGGCAAGGACCAGCGTCGCGCAGACCAGCGAGAGGAGGACGAATACCCCCCGGGCGACCTCGTCCGCCTCCTCGTCTTTACCGCGGGCAAGGAGTCCCGCGTACACCGGGATGAATGAGGCCGACAGCGCCCCTTCGCCAAAAAGGTTCTGGAGGAGGTTGGGGATGCGGAAGGCGGCGTTGAACGCGTCGGCCGCGTCGGAGGTACCGAAGTAGTGCGCGAACACCCGGTTGCGGACGAGGCCGACGATCCGGCTGAGCAGGATCCCCGCTGCGACCATCAGCGCCGGCCGGGGCGTGCGGCCCTCGGCGGTGCTCAGGCGGGTGGCCGTGGAAGGGTCGAGCGGGACGAAGGGTCGGCCAGCAGGCGCTGCAGGAACGCGGTTTCGTCCTGGAGCGCCTGGACGTTGCGGTTGAGGTCGTCCA
>JALZOC010000525.1 GCA_030857365.1 Acidobacteriota bacterium | reverse complement strand
CCGCTCACGGATCCCGACGAAACCCGCGGCGGTTGACCCCCGTGTAACGTGAGCGCCGGGGCGAGCTGTTGCACGTGCCGCGGCCTCCGGTGTTGCACGTCGCACGTCGCACGTGACAAGCCGCACGCGGCACGTGGGACGTCGCACGCGTCGGCGTCCGCCGCCTTGAGGCCTCACCGTTGCCCAAAGGTCACGATGATCGCCGCTCCGGCGGCCATCACCGCGGCGCCCGCCAGCCGCTTCCGGATGTCCCGTTCCTGGAAGTGGAGCGCGCTTGCAGGGCGGAGCGTCAGCTCCGCCGGACGCGGGTCAACCGCCGAAGTATCCGCTTCGCGCCTTCACGACGGCCGACGACTTCCGCACGCGCACTTCGAGCCGGCGCCACACGTTCGACTGGCTGCCGGCGGCCTCGATCGCGAGCACGTACCGCTGGCGCAGCTCCGCGAGCAGGTTCGACGCGAGCACGACGTTGTCGACCGGACTGTGCGTGAAGATCAGCTGCCCGCCGGTCCATTCGGCGAGATCGCGCAGGTCTGCCCCCTCCCCCGCCCCAGAACGGCTGGCTGCGTCGCTCATCGCCACCTGGTCGACAGCCGGGACGGTCGCAATCACATAGACCGGGACATCTATGGAGCTGGCAAGGCCCGAGACCTCCGCCGGCGTGAGGGCGCTGCTCGTGTCGACGCCGTCCGTCAGAATGACAATCGCTTTGTGGGCGGCCGGACGATCCGCCAGGCGCCGCGCCGTGGCGGCGGTCGCATCGTAGAGGGACGTGGCGCCGAACGGGCGCAGGTCGTCCAACGCCCCCGAGAGACGCGCGAGATCCGTGGTGAATGGATGGCGCTCGTGCAGGGCCGAATCGAACGTGAAGAGCGCAACTTCGTCCTCCCCGCCGCGCAGCTGCGAGAGCATCGTCCCGAAGGCCTGCCGCGCCATGGCCATCTTCGCCCCCACGCGCATGCTGCCGCTCATGTCGACGAGGATCGCCAGGCTGACGGGCGAACCATGGTCGGAGCGCATCGAGAGAATGGGCTTTGCCAGCCCGTTGTCGCGGACCTCGAAATCAGCGGTCGTGAGCCCCTTCACCGGACGTCCGCGCTTGTCCCGCACGGACGCCTGGATGCTCACGAGATCCACCGAGCTGCGGAAGGTCGCCTGCGGACGGTGCACCGGCGCCTGCGCACCAAGCGGCGCGACGGCCAGGAGGCTCGGGACGGCCAGGGCCAGGAGGAGTCGATGGCGGACTGCGTTCATGGTGTGTCACCCACCGGCGGCGCACTGCGCCGCCCGGCCTGCTCGAATCCGATAGACCTTCGGCAGCACTCATTTGGAGCCGTCAGAGAATTGTGGGGAGTGAACGGACTATAGCACGAAACACGTTCGGCGTTCGAAGAAGCGTGGCGGCGTTGAGATCGTCAGGACGGCACGACGCGCCGCGTGGCATCCGCCAGCTTCTGCTCGATCAGTTCGAGCAGCGCGGCGGCGGAAACGGGCTTCACCAGGTACTCCGCCCCGAACGCCTTCGCATCCGCCTGCAGCACGGCATCGTCGAATCCGCTCACGACGATCGTCGGGATGCGGGCCGTCCCGGTTGCAATCAGCTGCAGGCCGTTGAAGGCACCCAGCCGCACGTCGGCAATCAGCAGGTCGGGCGCTTCGTCGCGCAGCACCCGGCGGCCTTCGTGGAACGTGCTCGCGATGAGGACTTCGTGCCCGCCCTGCTCGAGCAGATCCTTCGTCACACTGAGGTACCCCAGGTCGTCGTCCACCACGAGGATGCGTGCGGGCATGCGGCGGGCGCTCGTGCAAATGAGAATCCATTACAGACCCGTAAAAAATACGGGAAAACGTGGAAGTCCCGGCGATAGACCGCCCGCACGAAGACTTTTGGTTAATGATGGGGTGTATCAGGGGTGAGTTTCAGAGGACCTTTGTCCTGAAAGTTCACGCGTTTCGGTGCCAGATTGCGTCTAAGAACCGAACCTGTGAACGCGCGGCGCTGTCTAATCCGCAATGGCGCGCATTCTCCGAGGACTCTCGAGCCGGCTCCTGTCCTGCAGCTGCCTGCTCGGCATCTACGAAACATACGACGGCACCGTGATCGGTCTTGTCGATTCGAAGGGGGGCGAGTGTGCCGTCACCGCGCACAAGCCCGGGAACGAAATACCCGTGGGCTCTTCGCTGGACGGGGAGGATCCGCCGGATTCCGCGGATCCCGCCGACGCGTGACGTTCTCGATGCCCGACGGGCCGCAACCTCCGCTACCATGAGGCCAGCCTTGGAACGGTGGCGACATTCATGAAAATTCGTCAGGCGCTCAGTGAGCTGTTCGGGGGCAAGAGCAAGGGGGCAAGCCAGCGGGAAGAGCCGCGGCTGGTGTGTCACGGTTGCAAGTCGGACCAGATCTCCATGGTCTTGCCGGCGAATCCTGAGGTGCTGAGCTACCGCTGCAGGACGTGCGGCCGCGAGTGGTCCAGCCGCGCGCCGGTGCGGCAGCCGGAAGACGGAATCGACTGACGGACTCAGGCCGTCGGCAGAGCGCACACCCGGTGCGCTTTACAGCGTTCAATTCTGGGGAGCGGACTTGAGCGCTCGCCGGAGGTGCTCGAGCAGGACCTCCGGTTCGATCGGCTTCTCGAGGAGCAGGTCGCAAACGGCTCCGAATTCCACGACCGCCGGGTTCGCTCTTCCTTGCGCCGTTACTCCGATCACGGTCGTGTTCGCGGTCCGCGGATCGGCCCGGAGGCGTTGGACCGCGCTCAGCCCGTCCATGACTGGCATGCTGAGGTCCATCAGCACGAGCCTCGGGCGCTGCGACATGGCCACCTCGGTCGCGACCTGCCCGTCAGGCGCCTCCCGTACGTCGAAGCCCCACATGCTCAGCCATACGCGCCACATCGACCGCAGGTCGGCGTAGTCGTCGACGACGAGCACCTTTTGAGGTCGTGGTTCGAGGCGTCGCTCGGCAGAGGGCATCACGAGCAGCGCGTGCAAGAAGTGAGACGTGAACTGCAGGCGCGACACGGGAGCCGCGTCCAGGCCTGCGCGAGCGTAAATGCCTTGGATTTGCCGGAGAAAAGCTCGAGGCAGCTCGCAAATGCGCGCTCGCTGCGACGCCCGCTTACCCAATGAGGGAACCGGATACCCTCTACGACTCCCCGGGCCCCATCCCCGAGGTACTGCTACTCGCGCGTGCTCTTCCGCCGGAACCACCAGGCCAGCAGGAACACG
>JALZOC010000524.1 GCA_030857365.1 Acidobacteriota bacterium | reverse complement strand
GCGTGCCCGGTATCACCCGGTCGGGGACCATGCGGGCCGCGCGGAAGATGGCGGTCGTCGTCGCGAAGGATCCAATCCCCAGCGTGTCGAAGAAGTTCGTGAGCGCGCCGGTTCCGACGTCCGCGGTCCGTGGAGCACCGGACTCCGTCACCGGAGCGTCGTCGGCCCGCGAGGCCCTGCCAGCGGCGGCGAGCGCCGTCCACCACCCGGCGACGAAGACGGCCGTGAGCATCGCCAGCGCAGCCTGCAGCGCGAGGATCGGATTAGTACCCAAATAACTGATCTCCTTGAGCGTCCGTGGCGCGTTTGAAGGCGGGCGATGATGCCGGGAGGATAACTCACACGTCCGTGCAGGCCGGCGACGGACGCAATCGGCAGCCGATTCGACTCAGAACCGTTTCTGGAACTCGGGATACGCCATCATCATGTGGTGTTCGAAGGCCTCGGCGAATGGAACGCCTCTTCCGATCGCTTCGAGCAGGCTCACGACAGCGGGGGCGCCTGCGGCTTCGAACATCCTGTCCACGGCAGCCGCACTGACCGCGTACGCCGCGGCCGCGTCCTTCGCCGATAACCCGGCAAACGAGCACTCGAGCCGGCCCAGCGGCAGTGACGGTCCTGACGCACGGAGCCTGGCCCGGTTGCGTTCCGGATCGGTGCCTTCGAACCGGACTGCCAGACCTTCGTCCAGCCAGTAGGGCACGCCGCGGCCCGCGATGCTGCGCACGAGCGCGTGGGTGAACTCGTGCGTCAACACGCGCCCGAACTCGGCCGCGTCGGCGAGCGCGCCCTGGACCGGCATGCGGATGCGGCCGTCGAACGCGCCGCCCGCCCACTCCGGCGATTGCGTGATGTCGTGAAACTGTTCACGCGTGTAGAGAACGACGGTGATGACCTCCGTCGGGTAGGTGTAGAGCGCCGTCCCGATGCGCAGGTAGGCCGCCTCGAGGATGGCGAGGGCGCGTTCCGCCAGCTGCGCCTCGGCCGGGCCTTCGAACAGCACGGTGAAATAGTTCGCCAGCTTGCGGCCGAAGCCACTGTGGAGCGCCGCCTCCTTCCGCCAGGCTTCGAGTTGCTGCACGAGCCGCGGGTGATCGGGGGTGTGCGCAAGCGCCTGCTGGTACGCGTCGATTGCGCCGTCGATGTCGCCGCTCTGGTAGAGCACGGCTCCCAGAACGAGAGACGCCTCCGTAAGGCCCGGGTTCAACTTGAGGGCGTCCACCAGGAAGCGGCGCGCCTCATCTTCGCGGCCCCGCAGGTGCGCGGCGATGCCCGCACCCAGCAGCACCGGCGGCTGCTGCGGATCCAGTCGCAGCGCGGCCTCGAAGGCCGCGAGGGCCTCGGGCACACGGCCGGCGTCGAGCGCGTCCCAGCCCGCCCGCGCAAGTGGTGCCGGCGATTGGCGTTGCGCGAGGGTGAGGGGCGCGCCCGCGAGGCACAGCACCACCGCGACCCGGAAGATGCGCATGAGGAAGATCATACCCGGGGAGTCGCCCGCGGCCGGCACCGCGGATCCTTTCGTCCGGGCGGGAGAGTCATGCTACGCTCAGGCACGTCTCTTACGAGGTGCTGTATGTTGAAATTGATGTCCGCCTGCGTTGGCGTCGTGGCAATGGCGGCCGCCGCTCCTTCCGCGGGCCAGACCCCCGCCGCTCCCCAGAATCCAACCGAGCTCAAAGTCGGGGACACCGCGCCGCCGTTCGAGCTGCAGGGCTCCGATGGGAAGGTGCACCGGCTGTCGGATTACAAGGGGAAGACTGTCGTGCTTGCCTGGTTTCCGAAGGCGTTCTCCGGTGGTTGAACGGCCGAATGCAACTCGCTCCGTGCGAGCGGGGAGATGATTCGGGCCTTCGACGTCGTCTACTTCATGGCCAGCGTCGACACGGCGGCAGACAACAAGGGATTTGCGGAGAAGGAACGCGCCGATTTTCCGATCCTCAGCGATCCCGACAAGAAGGTCGCGAATGCTTATGGCGTGATTCCTCCAGGGCGCCCGCCGGACCGGCAGTTCCCGTCCCGGTGGACGTTCTACATCGATCCCGCGGGAAAGATTTCGGCGATCGACAAGGAGGTCAAGCCTGCGGCAGCCGGCGAAGCCATCGCCGCGAAGCTCGGGGAGCTCGGCGTCAAGAAGCGTTCTTCGACCGGGAAATAGGTTTCTACCGGCCCCCAATGTTGCGCGCGGGATTACAATCCTGCGCGCAGCACCGCGGTTCCACCTTCGCCCGCTCCGGGCTCGAAGTTCCACCTCGTAAACGCGTCAGTCGATGGCGATCGCGGCCCGCAGGGGGCCGGGTCCAGGGTCCCCTTTATAGAGCACCGCTTCGAGGAAGAGGCCGGCGGCCGGCGCGGCAAGAGCTGCGGGCGCGGCGGATCCCTTCCCGCCCTCTTCGAGAAACGCCGCGGCCTCGCGCGGGCTGAGCTCCCCGCGTCCGCACGCCGCGACCACGCCAACCATTCGACGGACCATCTTCCAGAGGAAGTGCGAGCCCCGCACCCGGATGAGCAGCAGCGCGCCTGCTTCGGCGATCTCGATGCCGTCGACCAGGACGCGGGTGGACTTGTCGTCCGGATCGTCGGCCGTGAACGCCTCGAAGTTCTTCATTCCCACGAACGCGGCTGCCGCCTCCCGCATGGCGCCGACGTCGAGGGTCTCCCGAATCCACCAGACGTAGGGCTTCCCGAAGGCGGTCCGCCGGCGCGAAATCTGGTACAGATAACACCGCGCCAGCGCATCGTGGCGCGCGTGGAAGCGGTGCGGCGCCTTGTCGATGCCGCGGATGTGAATGTCGGCCGGCAGCTCGTCGTTGATTTTCCGACGCAGCGACTCGGGGGGAAGGTCGGTATACAGTTCGAGGTGCGCCACCTGCGCGAGCGCGTGCACGCCGGCGTCCGTGCGGCCGGACCCGTACAGCTCGAACTCGCCGCGCCTGGAGACCTCGCGGATCGCGCGATCGATTTCCCCCTGCACCGTGCGGGCGTTCTTCTGGATCTGCCAGCCGCTGTAGCGGGTTCCCGCGTATTCGATGAGCAACCTGAACCGGGGCATCGTCGGACTGATCTTAATCGGTTCGGGGTTCCGGGTTCGGGGTTCGGGGTTCAGGTTCCGAAACCCGGCTCGGGGCTCGGGATCGGCCGGACCAGGAACTCACAGGAGATCACAAGATCAGAAGAAATTACCAATGCTCCTGAACTTCGCGTGGGCCGCTCCTGGTCTCCTGTGGAGTCCAAGGAAC
>JALZOC010000523.1 GCA_030857365.1 Acidobacteriota bacterium | reverse complement strand
CTCCTGGGCTGTACCAATTCGCGGTGTTCTCGCATAGCACTGCAACGGGCACGTTCAATGCCTTACGCACGGTGACCGTGCCCGTGCAGAATGCGCCGGTCATGGCGCTGGACGCCCCAGGTGCGGGAACGGTGTCGTCCTCTTTCACAATCAGCGGATGGGCCCTCGATCTTGCCGTTTCCTCCGGAACGGGCGTGGATGCCATTCATGTCCATGCCTACAAGAACCCGGGCTCGGGCACGCCGCCGCAATTCCTCGGCACGGCAGCGTATGGGACCTCGAGGGGTGACGTCGCGGCGGCGTTCGGACGTCCACAGTTCGCACCCTCCGGATACAGCCTTCCCGTAACCTTGACGCCTGGCACGTACGAGATCGTGGTGTTCGCCCGCAGCAGCCTGTCGCAGGCATTCGACAACCGGAAGGTCGTGCGCGTCACGGTACCGTGAGGCGTTAATCATCTATCCGACGCTGAACCGGCTTCTTCGCGGCCTGGGTGCGCCCGGCCGTGCCCGGCCGAGCGTGACCTGCCGTTACCACCGGTCCACTCCAGAAAGGGCGGGTGCCGGCCATAAACTCGCGTGCAGTCGACTATCATGGGGTCTGCAGCAATGGACCGCGAGCGCGCACTGGCGCGTGAGCAAGACTTACGGAGACCCCTCTTGGCGAAGTCGTTCCGAAACGATCGGGCAGCAGGACGATGAGCGCGGATCCGTTCCTCGGGCTCTACTGCCGCCCGGGATACATGAATCCTGGCGTGGTGGGCGGCTACGACACGCCGCGGACCTGTGTACCGTCGGATGCTCAAGACGTGGCGCACCCGGTGGTGAGGCGCGTGATCGCGGCGTACCGGCGTGCCGCCGCACAGCACAAGCCCGCTGCCCCGTCGCTATGGGATGCCGCCGCCCAGCAACACCCGGAGTTCCTGCAGGCGCTCGAGACTGGAAACGTGGACAGCGTCGCCGGCCACCTCGCGAACTACTTCCGCACTCCCCTAGTCTGGGGACTCTCCCGGCAGCCAATGGAGAATGCGCCTCCGGAGGCATACGCCGCCCACGCGGTCCGGACGGCTGATACGCTCGTCAGTCTCGCCCGTGCCTCGGGCGTTCTGCCGGTGCCATCCATCGAGCAGGGCGGACCCCTTCACACGCAGATGGTCCAGGCCGCCACTCTCGATCCGTTGATCAACGACATCGAGCGCGCTACGGCACTCGACCTTTCGATCTGCCCGGCGGTTGCGGGGAACAGCGGCTGGCAGTTCGGCGAACGGTCCACCAACGTGGACGTTTTGCTGCACAGCTACTCGGTGCTTCGATTGCGGCAGCTCGGCGTGGGTGCTACGGATCCCCTCGTCGAAATCGGCGGAGGCTACGGATGCCTCGCGGCGCTCGCCGTCAAGGCGGGGTTCCGCCGCTACACGATCTGCGATCTGCCCTGGGTCAACGCAATGCAGGGCTATTTGCTCATACGCACCTTCGGCGACGACGCCGTACGGCTGTACGGCGAGGGGGGTGCGGCGCGGATCTCGGTCCTTCCGTTCTGGGCGCTGCACGAGTTCCAGAGGCACAGCGTCGCTCTCGTCATCAATGTCAATTCCCTCCCGGAGATCGGGCTCGCGACCGCCGCCGTCTACATGACGGACATCGCAAGAATTTCTCGGTCTGGATTCCTGTCGATCAACCAGGAGGCGCAGGCCGCGACGGTCCATGGAACGCGGCAGCTGCGCGTCTGGCAGCTGGCGCAGGAAGTCCGCGGGCTCACACTCTCCAGCCGGCATCCATATTGGATGGAGCAGGGATATGTCGAGGAATTCTATCGTCCCTCGTGACGGTGCCGGCGTTCACACCCGGACGCTCCGGGGGAGGCGCTGATCTCGACACGACATTGTTAGAGCGACATGACAATAGAGACGCTTCAGCAGGACATCTTCCAGCGGTACACCTGCTTCCGACAACTCATGATAGCGGCGTTCCCACCGCCGCAGGACGGAACGCTCGTCCTGGTGCTTGACATCGGTTCCGGGCCGGAGCGGCTGGCCGAGCGTGTCCTTCCGCCCTACTTCAGCGTGACCCGGGCGGACGTCGAGACCTTCGGCGATGCCGCCGTTGTCCTGCTCACGCCGGGTGGGACGCTCCCGTTCGAGGATCGATCGTTCCCTGCCGTCGTCGCGCTCGAAGTCCTGGAGCACGTGCCGGACGCGGGACGCGATGGGCTCATCGGCGAGTGTGCCCGCGTGTCGTCCAGTGTGGTGGTCGTGTGCTGCCCGGTGGCTTCCGGCTCGACGGAACGGGCCGAGGAGGTGTTTCAGACGCTCGCCGCGGAGGTCAGCGGCACCACCGTCCCATTCCTCAGCGAGCACAAAGCGGCTGGACTCCCGGACGCCGCTCTCACCCGCGTGGCCCTCCAGGCTCGGATGCCCCACGTCGTGGATCTGCCCAACTCGCCGCTACCCGAGTGGCTCGTGTACAACCTGGTCGACTTGGCCTACGCCTGTGACTTCGGCGACGTGGATGAGAAAGCCCGCTTCAACGTGCGCGTCAACTCGAGAACCCCGCTGGCACGCACAGGACTGAATTACCGCCAATTTTTTGTCGGATGCAGGGACGCACGAACGTCCCAACGGGTGACGGCAGCCGCTCAGCAGGTGTCCACAGGCACCAAGGATCCGCTGTCGGTAGCCATAGGAGCGGCCGAGGCGATCGTCCAGTTCCGGGCCGATCTTCTGCGCAAGCACGCCGAAAGCTTGCGCGAGTCGCTCCAGGCCAAGGATGCCCACATTCATTCCCTCGACCAGGTGATCGCCAGGTTGCAGGACGAGTTGCGGCAGAAGGATGCGCTGCCCGGCACAGCACCGGCCCCCACGGCGATGCAGAGCGTTTCTGCCCTGAGGGCCGCCGGAGAGCGGGCCTGGGGGCATGTGGCTGACACGCCGCCCCGAACGCACCGGGAACCCAAGAGGCGGCCGACGCTGCTGCGCCGCGGCCAGGCGCAGTTCCGCACGATGCGGCTTGGCAAGGGAGTGCCGCGGCACTGGAAGGTGATGGTCGCGGAGAGCGGCCTGTTCGACCCGGACTTCTATCGTGCACGCCATCCCGACGTGGCAGCCAGCGGCGTGGACCCGATCGTTCATTACCTTGCCGTCGGGGCGGAGGAAGGGCGCAACCCCCATCCGCTTTTCGACGCCGCGTACTATCGCGCCCAGGCGCCAAGCCTGACAGATCCGCGCGTCAATCCGCTCGT
>JALZOC010000522.1 GCA_030857365.1 Acidobacteriota bacterium | reverse complement strand
GCGCACCGCCTCGACGTGTTCCTTTCACCGTATTACGGCTGGGCGATAGAGCGACTGGTCGCCGCTATTCGTCCTGACGTGTCCGAGGGAGAGGTTCCGGAGATTCCGCGTTACGAGATGTCGCGAGGGCCGGGTTCCACTGGCGAGGTTGACTACTGGACGAGCAAGGAGGTCCGGGAAGTGCTGCGCAGCCACTTGAATTTTGTTGTCGCCGACACCAAGAAGTGGGAGCAGTCCGCCGCCTACATCCTCAATGCACACCCAGTCGTAGCGGCTTTCGTGAAGAATGCGGGCCTCGGGTTCGCGATCCCTTATCTGCACAACGGAAGGGGGCACTTCGATGAGCTCGCGGACGTCAAGGCCGCGGCCGCAGAGCGATGGGTTTCCGCGGTCAATGCCGACGGGCAATTCGGCAGCTGGCGGTTCGCGATGGCGCGATCCGTCGGGGCGGTGCGCGAGATACTCGACACCGTCTCAGCGGCGGCATCTACAATCTGACGTGTCCCGATCTCGCCTGATCATTCCCGAATCGGGAACCGCCACGCTGGAGGTGGATGGACGCGACGTCCGCCTGACCAACCTCGACAAACCCTTCTGGCCCGACGAGGGCATCACGAAGGGTAATCTGATCCAGTACTACGCGGACGTCGCGCCGCTGCTGCTTCCACACATCCGCGACCGCGCGATGGTGATGAAACGCTATCCGCACGGCGCGGGCGGCGAGTTCTTCTTCATGAAGCGGGCGCCGGTGCCTCGGCCCGACTGGATCCGCACCTGCCGCATCGAGCACGAATCCGGCAACGTCATCGACTTCCCCGTCATCAGCGACGTCGCCTCGCTGCTCTGGGTGATCAATCTCGGGTGCATCGACCTCAATCAGTGGTACGCCACGTGCGACGACGTCGACCGCCCCGATTACCTGCACTTCGATCTGGACCCCGGCGTGGGCGCGACATGGGAGCGGGTGCTGGAATGCGGACGCATCGTGCGTGACGCCCTGGACACCTTGAAGATGCGCCCTGTCGTCAAGACGACGGGCTCCAAAGGCCTGCACCTGTATGTGCCGATCGTTCGCGATCCGCTGCAGAAGGAAGTATGGACCTTCGCCAAGGCGCTGGCGGTGGAGCTCGCCGCGCGGCATCCGAAACTGATGACGGCGGAATACCGTGTCGCGAAGCGGCCAAAGGGCCGCGTGCTCGTCGACTACAACCAGAATGCGTGGGGAAGGACGCTCGCGTCGGTCTACTCCGTCCGTCCGCGCCCGCGCGCACCTGTCTCGACGCCGGTCACGTGGGACGAGATCGACGAGGGAGTCCGGATCGACGACTTCCGGATGGACAACGTCCGCGCACGATTCACCGATCTCGGCGACCTCTGGAAGCCGTTGCTGAAGAATGCCGGGAGGACCGACCTCCGGAAATTTCTATGACGTGACGCGTCTGGCACACAGTTGCACGAGCGGGAGAATCCAGGGTTTAGAATGACGCATGCGTCCTGCGGCACCCCACGGCATGCGGGTCATTGCGCCGCTCGTGCTCAGCTTCTCCATTTCGTCCATCGGTTACGCCGGGCAGGCGGCTCAGCCCGTCCGTTCGTCGGCTGCCTCGTCCGCGGCTTCGCGGGTGGATCAGGGTCGTGCGTTCCTGCAGGCAGGCGATCTCGAGCGCGCGCGCGCCAGCCTCGACGCCGCAATTGCTCAGGACCCCTCTCTGGCAGAGGCGCACTATCTGCTTGGGCTCCTGGCTGAGCGGCGCCAGGACCTGCCTGCCGCCGCCGCATCGTTCGCCGAAGCGATCCGGTACGCTCCCGCCATGGCGGAGGCCCACGATCGGCGCGGCTTCGTCCTTGGTCAGCAGGGGAATACGGGCGAGGCGTTGAACGAATTCGCACGAGCCGTTCAGCTCGACCCGGCCTTTTTCGATGCGCAGTACCATCTGGGCGCGACGCGCTGGTGGACGCGTGATCCCCAGGGCGCACTGGCCCCCCTCGAGGCCGCCGTCAAACTGCGTCCCCGTCATGCCGAAGCCCGGTACTATCTGGGCCTGACGCTCGAGGCGCTCGGGGACCGCCAGCGGGCCCTCGTCCATCTTCGGGAAGCCGTCCGGCTCAACCCGCAGCTGGCCGTTGCACAGGCACGGCTGGGAGTCGCGCTTGCAGCCGGCGGAGATCTCGATGGTGCCGTTCGGCACCTCGAGGCCGCCGTGAGGATCGATCCGTCGCTGCCGGACTCGCAGAACAGTCTCGCGCTTGCGCTCACGCAGGCCGGCCGCGGCGACGAGGCGGTGTCGCTCCTGGAGAAGCTTGTCCAGGCACGGCCCGCGTTCCTCCCGGCACGCCTGAATCTGGGGACCGCCTTGATGCAGCAGGGGCAGCTGGCCGAAGCCGTTGCCGCCTTGACCGCGCTCCTCGACCTCGATCCGGCCAACGCGGAGGCGCTCTACAACCTCGGCGTGGCGCGGAAGCAGATGGACGAATTCGGCGAGGCCGAGATGCACCTGCGCAAGGCCGCCGGGCTCGACGCGAAGCTGCCCGAAGCGCCGTTCACTCTCGGCGTCGTTCTGTGGCAGACGGGGCGACCGGAGGAGGCGCTGCAGCAGTTCCGCGAGGCCATTGCCCGGAAGCCCGACTACGCGCAGGCGCACTTCATGGCGGGCGTGATACTGAAGCAGCAGGGGGCGAACGCCGAGGCCATCGATCGCTTCCGCGCCGCCGTGACCTTCGATCCCTCGTCGGCGGAAGCGCACCTCAGCCTCGGTCGGGCGCTCGCGCAGGCGGGCCAGCACGACGCTGCCGCAGCTGAACTGGCGCGGGCCGACGAGTTGACCAGGAGGACGGCCGCGGTGCAGGCGTCGGCGTTTGCCGTCAGCGTAGGGAAGCAGAAGGTCAAAGCCGGGGACTACGCGACGGCGATCCAGCAATTCCGCGAAGCCCTGCGGCTGGCCGCGGAGAACCCGCAGGCGCATTACCAGCTCGCCTTGGCGCTCCGGTATACCGGCCGCGTAGCGGAAGCCCGAATGCATTTCGCCGAAGCCAGGCGGCTCGCCCCCGCCCTCGACCAGTCGCGCGGCGAGATCCGATGATTCAGAACCAACAGCATGATGCGCCCATTCGCATTCGCATGAGGCCGGTACTGCGCCCAGTTCTGGCCGCAAGCCTTGCGCTGCTGGCCCTCTCGGTCCTGAGCCTGCAGCCCGCAGCGTTCATGCCGCAGACGACTCCGCCGGCGAACCCGGAACCCCGACCCCC
>JALZOC010000058.1:6928-9414 GCA_030857365.1 Acidobacteriota bacterium | reverse complement strand
GGATAGGGGAGCGCCTCGCCTGCCCCGATGTGGATCACTTTCGTCGCGAGCTTGTCGACGAAGTAGCGGTCGTGGGAGACGAAGATCAACGTGCCGCCGAAATCCTCGAGCGCGTCGAGGAGCACGTCCTTGGAATCGAGATCGAGATGGTTCGTTGGTTCGTCGAGCAGCAGCGTGTTGGAGGGTCGCAGCAGCATGCGCGCGACGGCGAGCCGCGTGCGTTCCCCCCCCGAGAGCACCCGGACGGGCTTCTCGACATCGTCGCCTGAAAAGAGGAAGCCGCCGAGGATGTTGCGGATGCTGGGGACCATGTGGAGCGGCGCGTTGCCCGCAAGCGTCTGGTAGATGTTCAGCGTGGGATCGAGGCGCGTGGCTTCATCCTGCGCGAAGTACTGCATGACGACCTGGTGCCCTTCGGTGCGCGTACCCGAATCGGGTGCCTCCACGCCGGACAGCATCCGCATCAGCGTGGACTTGCCGGCGCCGTTGGGCCCGATGAGCGCGATCCGATCGCCCCGCTCGATGAGTACGTTGATGCCGCCGAACACCACCCGCCCTCCGTACGACTTGCGGACGTCCTTCAAATCGAGGACGGTGCGGCCGCTCTTGGCGCAGGGAGGGAACGTGAAGTGCACGCGCTTGCGCTCTGGCGGGATTTCGATCGGGACGATCTTGTCCCGCATCTTGAGCCGGCTCTGCACCTGTGAGGCCTTCGTGGCCGTGTAGCGGAACCGGTTGATGAAGGCGTCCATGCGGGCCAGTTCCTCGTCCTGATCCCGCTTCTGCTGCCGCAGCCGCTCCATGCGTGCTTCACGCTCGATGAGATAGCTGCTGTAGTTGCCCGGATAGTCCGTCAGGCGGCGCATGCCGATGTCGGTGATGCGCGTGACGACCGCGTCCAGAAAGAACCGGTCGTGCGAGACGAGGATAACCGCGTGTGGATACCCGGAGAGGTAGTCCTCGAGCCAGTTGCGCGCATCGAGATCGAGATGGTTGGTCGGCTCGTCGAGGAGCAGCAGCCCGGGACGTCCGAGCAGAAGCTTGGCGAGCGCGATTCGCATCTGCCAGCCGCCAGAAAAGGTTTCGCTCGGCTTGTTGAAATCGTCCGGCACGAACCCGAGCCCGCGCAGCACCGTCGTGATCTTCAGGTCGATGCTGTAACCCTCGAGGCGCCGGAAGCTCTCCTGCAGGTCGCTGTAGCGCGTCAGCATCGACTCGTGCTCCGACTCGGGCACGGCGTCGTCGCCGAGCCGCTCCTCGAGGGACTGGATTTCGGCGCGCATGTCGAGGAGCGGTTTGAACGCGAGCCCCCCTTCTTCCAGGAGCGTGCGCCCGCTGTGATTCAGGCCGTCCTGCGGCAGGTAGCCAACCGTCAGTCCTGACGGCTTGATGATGTTCCCGCTGTCGGGCTCTTCGAGGCCCGCGAGCATCTTGAGGAGCGTCGTCTTGCCGGCGCCGTTGGGCCCGCTCAGCCCCACGCGCTCGCGGTCATCGATCTGCCAGCTGACGGCGTCGAGCAGGACGCGGTCGCCGAACGTCTTACTGAGGGCGGACAGCTGGATCATGGGAGAGGGGGGCGCATGCGGGCCGCCGGAAAGGCTCAAAAACGTTCTATTTTAGCACAACCGGCGGTGTTACTCCCCGAGCGCTTTCGCGGCGACCGCCAGAACCCGCGGCACCCGGAACGGCTTGGTGAGATACCCGGAGACGCCGAGATTCACGGCTTCGATGGCGCTCGCCTCGGTGGAGAACCCGGTGATGATGATGACGGGGATGTCGGCCTTGAGCCGGCGCGCCTCGCGGATGACGGCCAGACCGTCCACGCCGGGCATCTTCAGGTCGGTGATCAGCAGGTCGTAGTGGCTGATGCGCAGCCGATCGAGCGCTGTCCGGCCGTCTGCGGCTAGATCGACATCGTACTCGGCAAGAGCCAGGATTTTCGACAGCAGGTCCCTGATCGTCTCCTCGTCGTCCACGACGAGCACGCGTGCTCGTCCCGAAGGGGGAGAAGGAGTGCGTGAGGACGAGGCCGGGCGGACCGGCCTCGGACGCTGACTTTCCAGCCAGGCGTCGATATCGCGCTTGCGGAAACGCCACTGCCTCCCAACCCTGACCGCCGGGATCTTGCCCGCCTTGATCAGGCGGTACACCGTGCGGAGATTGACCTGCAGGTAGTCGAGGACCTCCTCGGTCGTCAGGAAGCTTTCGTTCATAGTTGATACGTCGGTCCGGCGTACGCTCTCTCGGCGATTCGCGCTGGCGAGCCCGCGCGCCGCCGTCGCGGACCGCACGTCGCCCGCGCACATTGTTGCACGTTGCGCGGGGCGCGGAGGCTGGCCGCGCCTGATCAGCGCTCCCTCGGCTTGCGGCCCGCTCCCGTCACTCTGCGCCGCCGCCGTTCGGGCCGTGGCATCGCGGCGGGTGCGGCGGGCAGTTCGATCGTGAACTCCGCGCCTCCCTCCGGCCGGTTGCCGGCGTGTATGGTG
>JALZOC010000058.1:0-6918 GCA_030857365.1 Acidobacteriota bacterium | reverse complement strand
GTGCCGCCGTGTTCCTGGATGATTCCGTACGTGATGGCGAGGCCCAGTCCGGTGCCCTGCCCGACATCTTTGGTGGTGAAGAAGGGATCGAAAATGTGCGGCAGGACGTCCGGCGGAATGCCCGGTCCCGAATCGCCGATCGACACCCGCACGCGACGCCCGTCCTCCGATGCGTCGACCGAGGTGACAATTCGTGGCGGGCCAGCCGCCAGTTTCGAGGCGTCCTCGGCGTTGGTCAGAACATTGAGCAGCGCCTGCTGCAGCAGCAGCGCGTCCCCTTCGACGCTTGGCACCGAGTCGCCGTGGCTTCGCGTCACCTCCACGCCGCCGTGTCGCAACGCGGCGGCGCGGCTTGCGAGGGCGCGCGAAAGCACGCGATCGACTCTCAGGCGCACGCGTTTCATCCGCCGTGAGCCCGCGAACACGAGCAGGTTCCGCACGATCTTCGCGGCCCGGTCCCCTTCCTGGTAGATGCGGCGGAGCGTCGGGCGCAGCGGGCGCGCGGCCTCGGACGTGTGCATCAGGAGCTCGACGTGGCCGAGCACCCCCTGCAGCGGATTGTTCATCTCGTGCGCGATCCCGGCGACGAACTGTCCGAGCGAGGCGAGCCGCTCGGACTGGGCGAGCCGCCTGCTCAGGGCTTCCCGCTCGATCTCGAGCTGCGTCTGGGCGGTGATGTCCCGGCCGACGAGCACCCGCCCTATCGATCCGCCCTCACTGTTGATCAGGGGCGTGAGCGTCGCCGCGAAGATGCCTCCCAGCCGTTCGTCCTTGAATTGCTGCGTCCGCGCGACGCCCGGTTCCCGGCCGGGTGGCGGCGACTCCGTGGAATCGACCCACGCGGCCATCTCCGCCCCGATGAAATCGGAGAGCGGGCGCTCCAGAATCTCCGCCGGCGCCCTGCCGACGCGGGTGGCGAATACCTCGTTCATCTGGACCACGTGCAAGGACGCGTCGACGACAACCACGAGATCGGTCAGCGAGTTGAACGTGTCCTCGAGCAGCCGGCGCTGCTGCAGGAACTCCTCGAGCAGCTGCACGTTCTCGATCGTGACCGACAGCTGGCGCGCCAGTGTGTCGGTGCCGGCGATGAACTGCTGCGCATCGAGCCCCCGGGGATCGCCTTCCAGAACCAGTGTGCCGAGCGCGCGGCGCCAGCCTCGAAGGGGGGCGATGAGGACGCGCTGCAGCGGCTCGGCCGTGATCTCCGGCTGCGCCAGCCTGAGGCCGCGGGCCGGCGTGGCGTCCGATTCGGTCGAGACCCGCACGCCGATCGGCGCCGCGCCGTCCGACGAGGCCATGAGCACAAGTTCGCGCGCGCGGCGCTCGTGGAGCCACACGGAGGTCCGCGCGGTGCCGAAGAGGGCGTTCACCTCGGCCGACAGGGCGCCGAGCGCGCCGCTGAGGCTCAGCGTGGACGAAATCCGGCGTGAAAAGCCGAGCAGCACATCCTGGATCCCGCGATGAAGCGTTCCCGCGCGGCCGAGCCGCGAGACCTCCAGCGCCAGCTCGAACCCCGGACGTGACCGGAGCCCCACGTCGGCGGCCTCGGCGGGAGGCACGCCTGGCGATGTGGCGATGAGAAACGCGGCAGGTCCCGACCCTTTGAAGACGACGACCAGGGCGCGATCGGTGCCCAGCCGGGCCGCCATTGGCCCAAGCGTGGCTGCTTCGAGCACGCACGGCGCGTCGCCGGCCGCCGCCTCGAGCCGCAAGGCCGCGTCAGCGTCAACCCAGGGACCGCCCGGGGACTCGAGCCCCAGGCACGACGTGGCGGAATAGGTGCCGGACAGTTCCACCGTCTCCAGAACGAGCGACGCCCGGCTCCGAAGCGCGGCCAGAAGGTGCCGATGGAGTTCGATGAGCAGGTCCGACGGGTCCGCAGCCCCGGCCGGGGGTGGCGGCGGCGCCGGGGGCTGCGTAGGGGGAAGCATGCGGACGACCTCGCGATTCTAAGAGATGAGCGGCGAAAAGGTAAACTGGCCGACTGGAAGACCCGCCTCCGCGTCTAAGGATCAGGACGCGGGCGACAGCGGAAATTCCGAACCACGGCATGCCGTCTACAGACGAAGAGCTGGTCGCCCTTTCGGTAGGGGGCGATCTGGACAGCTTCAACCAGCTCGTGCTGCGCTGGGAGAGGCCTATCTATGCCCTTGCCTACCGGGTTCTCGGGCGCGAGGAAGACGCGCGCGACATCGCCCAGGAAACCTTCCTTCGCGCTTTCCGGGCGCTCAAGGGGTTCAAGGGGCAGGCAAAGTTCTCCTCCTGGCTCTACCGAATCGCCCTGAACCTCTGCCGCGACTGGATCCGGCGCGAGCGTCGCACTCCCATTGCCCCGGCCCCGGAAGGCATCGACCTCATCGAGCTCGCCGGCGAAGACACGCCGTCCGAATCGATAGAGGAGACAATCGGGCGCCACGAGCTTGGCCGCGTAGTGGGGAAGGCGATGGCCACACTGCCCGAAGAGCAGCGGACCGCGATCATCCTGAAGGAGTATCACGGGCTGACATTCCAGGAAATTGCCGAGCTGCTGGATTGTCCGCTGAGCACGGTGAAGACACGGTTGTATCAGGGGCTGAGCGTGCTCCGCCGGCAGCTGCAGGACGCCGGTGTCGAGAGTACGTTCGGCAAATAGGACGATCGTTTTGTCCTCGGCGGCAGCCGGAGAACGGACATCATTTATGTGTGACAGCCAGGAACTTCTCATTTCGTTCGTGTACGACGAGCTCACCAGCGCAGAACGGCAGGCGTTCGGCGCGCACCTGGCCTCGTGTGCGGACTGCCGCGAGGAAGTGGCGGGCCTGCGGTCGACCCAGCGTCACCTCGCATCGTGGGCTCCACCCGACCCTGGGATCGGCTTCCACATCGCGCGGAATACGCCAGCGCCCCAGGCCGCGCCTCGGGCTCGCGTGAGTCCGTTGTGGGGCCTGGCCGCGGCGGCGGTGCTCGTGCTCGCGGCGGGCTCAGCGCTCGCGAATCTCGAAGTGCGGTACGGGAGTGAAGGGCTCGTGCTCCGCACCGGCTGGAACCGCGTCGCGCCGGACGCGTCCACCGCACGCGCGAGCACTACGGCGGCGACACCGGTGGACTGGAAGAGCGAGGCGGAGGCGCTCGAACGCCGGGTCCGGCAGCTCGAGGCGTCGGCGGCGAGTACGCGCACTGTCTCCGCCCCGGCACCTGCGGAGGTCGCGGGTGCGGACCTGATGTTGCGCGTGGGCCAGATGGTGGAGCAGAGCGAGAGCCGGCAGCAGCGTGCGGTGGCCGTTCGGGTCGCCGAACTGACGCGGGCTCTCGACGCGCGGCGGAAGGTGGATCTCGCGGTGATCGACCAGGGGCTGATGCGGCTCCAGAACACCAACGGCGCAGAAATCCGGCAGTCGCGTGACCTGATGCAGCGAATGTATCGCGCCACGGCGTTTCAATCGAAGTAGGACCCAGCAGGAGCAGGAGAGATCGTGAAAACAGGGATCACGCTCGCGATTGTGATAACCGCAGCGCTGCCGGCGGGCCTCGGCGCGCAGACGACCGTCCGCGCGACGAAGGCGGAACAGGACCGGTACGATCAGATCCGGGTGATGGAAGGGACACTGACCGGTGCCATCAGCCTGGCGGCGACCCAGGTCGCTCGCGAGGTGCAGTCCAATACGCCCGGCGCCACGATGTTCACGGGGGGAGCGCGGGCGAAAGGGTTCACACTCGACGGATACGGCGCGTTCTTCTACGTGGAGATCCCCGCGCTCGACCTCAATCTCGTGCTGACGCTCGAGACGCTCGAACGCAACGCCCAGCGCCGTTCCGATCTGCAGGCCGCGCGGCCGCAGCCGGCGAGCCAGCCGGGGCGGTCAGCCTCCGATACGAACGAGGCGGCGCGCGAGGCCGCCGCCGACGATCCCGGACAGCAGTACCGTGATGCGGTAAAGCGCTGTCTGATCGACGCGATGCTCGACAACAGCAAGAGCATGGATCTGAAGCCCGACGAGTGGCTGACCGTCGCGGCGCGCGGCAGCGAAGCGGGCCTCATCCCCGGGGAGGTCTATCAGTTGACGACGCTGGTGCTGCGAGTCAAGGGGAGCCTGCTCGCGGACTTTCTCGCCGGCCGCCTCGACAAAGAGGAAGCCCGCCAGAAGGTCGAGGTCCGTCAGTACTGATCTACAATCGGGCATGCGGCCGATCGCGGTGCTGTCGGTGCTCGGCCTCCTTGCCGCCACGCTCTCCTCACAGGCGTGTGGCCAACCGGTCGATCTCGAGCAGGGCACCCGGCTGGTGGACGTGTCGTCCGGCTGGTTCGACGCGGGCATTCAGGACGGCAAGAACAAACTCGTCCCGAGCGTCACGTTCCGCATCACCAGGAACCCGGGCGTGGACCTGTCCTCCATCTCGCTGAACGTGGCCTTCAGATTCACCGGTGAGCAGGAACACTCCGACGATGTGTTCGTGCAGCGGGTGGATTTCGACGGAGATGCCACCGCGCCGATCACCGTCCGGTCGCAGTTCGGATACACGGCGGAGCCTCCGCAGACACGCGCCGACATGCTCAAGCATGGCAGTTTCCGCGACATGGAAGCCGTGGTCTTCGCCAAGCAGAGCTCGTCGCAATGGGTCGAGCTGCTCACTGTGAAGATCCCCCGACAGCTCCTCACCAGGTAGCAGCCAGGACCTCGTGCCCAGCGCCCCGCCCGACCCGTCCCTCACACCCGCTCCACGTCCGCCCGCCGCACTCGATCGTCGGCTCGGGCCGTTCGACGGGGCCGCCATCGTCGTGTCGAACGTCATCGGCAGCGGCATCTTCCTGGTACCCGTCATCGTCGCGCAGATGGTTCCTCACGGTACGGCCATGCTGGGCGTGTGGGTCGCCGGCGGCGTCCTCGCGTTCTGTGGCGCGATGGCGTACGCGGAGCTTGCGGCGATGCGGCCGAAAGCGGGTGGTGAGTACGTCTATCTGAGAGACGCCTTCGGCCCGACCGCCGCGTTCCTCACCGGGTGGACGTCGTTCGTGGCCGGGTTCTCCGGAGCCATCGCCGCCAATGCGGTCGCGCTGGCGGAGTATGCGGGCCGCTTCGTGCCGCTGGCGGGAGACGGCACCCCGCTCCTGACCGTGCCGCTGCCGCTCGTGCCGCTGACCGTGTCTCCGAAGGCGCTCGTCGCTCTCGCGGCCATCGGGTGCCTGACGCTGATTCATATCCGCGGCCTCGGGCCGGGGACTCTGCTTCAGAACGTACTGGCTGGCGTCAAGACGACGGCGCTCCTGGCGATCATCGCCTTCGGATTCACGATCGGAACAGGAAACGCGGGCTCGATCACGGCGGGAACCACCGTGGCGGTTCCCGGAATGCTCCTCGCGCTCGTGCCCATCATGTTCAGCTATTCGGGATGGAACGCGGCCACTTACCTGGCCGAGGAGGTGCGGGATCCCGGACGCAACGTCCCGCTCGCCCTCGCGCTTGGAACGGGGGCCGTCATTCTCATCTATGTGGCCTTGAATGCGCTGTACCTGTACGCGTATCCGATCGCGGAGCTTGCGCAGCTTCCCATGGGCCGGTTGCTGGATCTGGTGGCCGAGCGCCTGTTCGGGGACGCCGTCGGGGACCTCGTGGCGGTGTTCACGATCGTGAGCCTCAGCGCGAGCATCAGCGCCATGACGCTCGCAGGCCCGCGCGTGTACTACGCCATGGCGCGCGATGGGATGTTTCTTCGCGCCGCCGCCAACGTGCATCCGCGGTTCCGGACGCCGGTGACCGCCATCACGGCGCAGGGCATCTGGAGCGGCATCCTCGTGCTGTGCGGCTCGATGTCCCAGCTGGTGAGCTACACAGGGTTCGCGGTGGTGCTGTTTGCCGGGATCGGCGTGGCCTCGCTGTTCGTGCTGCGTCGCCGCGACCCCGACGCACCGCGGCCGTTCCGCACGTGGGGCTATCCGTGGGCACCGGGGCTGTTCGTGGTAGCCAGCGCCGCCATGGTCGTCAACGAGATCATCCGGAACGGCGCTCCCGCCCTGGCCGGTATCGCCGTGATTGCGGTGGGCCTCCCGGTCTATTACCTGTTCGCCCGGGCCCGATAGGTTCAGGACGTCGGCACGCGTCGGCCCGTCGCGTCGCGCAAAGAAAAAGCTCCTGCGATGACATCGCAGGAGCCCTTCTACGCGCAGCGAGTGCGAGAAACGCGCGCTACGGACGGCGAATCAGCTCACCCTTGTAAGTGATCGTCTCACCCGGCGTCACCATCACGTCGAACTGCACCGGTTCGTAGCCTTCGGACCGGACTTCGACCTTGTGCGGGCCTTCTTCGATGTTGAGCCGCTGGAATGCACCGTCGTAGCTGTCGATCACGCCGACGTAGTAGCCATCCACGTAGACCTGCGCGTCGGCGGGCTTCACTTTGAGGCGGATCGACCCGACTTCGCGATATCTCGACCCGGCTCCATAGCCGCCCTGGTACGGGTCGTAGCCGTAGGCGCCGTATCCGGTGCCGTAGCCGCCGTAGGCACCCGACAGGAATGGGTCGTACGCCAGGTAGCCGAGGCCATAGCCGTACCCATAAGGGCTCCAGTAACTGGAGTACCTCCCCCCGGACCGGTAGTAGAAGGGGTCGTTGTAGTAGGAGTTGTACGGGTCGTAGAAGACGCCGGGGTAATAGGCACCGCCGCCCGCCCCGCCGCCGGGACGCGCTCCGCGGCGTTCCACTGCGGAGCCAACCGGCTCGCGGCCATCACGCGGGCGGCTGTAGGTCGGCACGTTTTCGCGGTTTCGACCGTCGCTGCCGCTGTTGGAACCAGCCGTGGAGCTCGTGCTGCCCCCGCTGCCCGATGAGCCGCGCGGCACGGCGCGCCCGGAGGCGGTCCCGCCGCCCCGCCGCTGCCCTTCGCGCTCCGAGCGGGGCGCTGGCCGAGCCTCGCTCGGCTGGGAGCCCCAGCTGCTCCCG
>JALZOC010000521.1 GCA_030857365.1 Acidobacteriota bacterium | reverse complement strand
AGCCCGACCCGGCCACGTTTCTCGGCAGCGGGAAGGTGAAGTCGCTCGCCGCCGCGTGCGACGAGCTCGACGCCGACGTCGTCATCTTCGACAACGAGCTCAGTCCCGCACAGCTCAGAAACCTCGAGGAGGCGCTCGACCGGAAGGTGGTCGATCGAACGCAGCTCATCCTCGATATCTTCGCCCGGCGGGCGCGGACGCGTGAGGGCAAGCTGCAGGTCGAGCTCGCGCAGCTCAAGTACATGCTGCCGCGTCTCGTCGGCTCCGCCGAGGCCCTGTCGCGGCTCGGCGGCGGAATCGGCACGAGGGGGCCAGGCGAGACAAAGCTCGAGACGGACCGCCGTCGCATCCGTCATCGGATCAGCATCCTGGGCAAGGAGATCGACACGGTACGGCGGCGCCGGACGCAGTTGCGCGAACGGCGCCAGAAGGGGGCGGTCCCGACCGTCGCGCTCGTCGGCTATACCAATGCCGGCAAGACGACGCTGTTCAACGGGCTGACCGGGATTGACGCCGTGGCGTCCGATGCCCTGTTCGTGACGCTCGATCCGCTCGTCCGGAAGGTGCGGCTGCCCGACCGCCGCGAGCTGCTCGTGTCGGACACCGTCGGGTTCATCGAACGTCTCCCGACGTCGCTCGTCGCGGCGTTTCGCGCCACGCTCGAAGAGGTCGCGGCCGCGGACCTGCTGCTGCACGTGATCGACGCGTCGAGCCCCGACCGCGAGCGGCAGATGGAAGCCGTCCAGGCCGTGCTCGCCGAGGTGGACGCCGACCGCGTGCCGTCGGTCGATGTGTTCAACAAGTGCGATCAGCTCGATGCGGGGGAGCGCGCACGTCTTCGCGCGCTCTATCCGGGGGCGCTGTGCGTGTCGGCGCTCAGGGGGGAAGGGCGCGAAGACATCGTCGCGGCGATGGAAGGGCGGCTCGGGCTGGACACGGCGCACATCACGGTGGAGTTCGACGCGGGCGACGGCCATCGCGAGCAGATTGCCGAGCTCTACCGCCTGGGAAAGATCCTCAACCACCTTTCGGCGGACGGCCGCGTGTCTATCGAGGCGGAGGTGCCGCGGCGCCTGCTCGATCGCTTTTCGTCGGCCGTGGTACAGGCCTCGTGACCCGCGCCGGGCTGTCGACCGGGCATGCACGCCGGCGCGCCGCGCGCGCCGTGCTCCTCGCGGCGCTCCTTGCGGCAGCCTGCGCCGCGCCGAAGCGGCCGCCGGCCCTTCCTGCCCCTGTCGTCTCGCCCAGGTTTCCCGACTTCATCTACCCGGCACCTCCCACGCGACTCGGTGCGCCGCAATCGGCGGCCGAGCACGAAATCGGGTGGCAGTGGCTGCAGTCGGGCGAGCTGCGCAACGCGGAACGCAGCTTCTCCACGGTGCTCAAGACCACCCCGCCGTTCTACCCGTCGGAGGCCGGCCTCGGCTTCGTCGCGCTCGCAAAGAAGGATTACAAGGAGGCGGCGTCGCATTTCAATCGCGCGCTCTCGGCGGACACCGCGTACGCCCCGGCTCTCGCGGGCCGGGGGGAAGCCCTGCTCGCGCTCGGGCAGCGCGATCAGGCGCTCGCAAGCTTCGAGGCGGCGGTGGCGGCGGATCCGAAACTCACCGACTTGCGCGGCCGAATCGGCGTGCTGCGCTTCCGCGGCATGCAGGACGATGTGGATGGGGCGCGGAGGGCGGCTGAGGCGGGCCGTCTCACCGAGGCGCAGGCCATCTACGAACGCAGCCTCGCGGCGTCGCCAGACAGTCCGTTTCTCTACCGGGAGCTTGCCACTATCGAGCGGCGGGTGGGCAACCTTGAAGCGGCGCTGCGACACGCGGAGAGAGCCGTGGAGCTGAGCCCCGCCGAGCCCCGGAACTTCGTGACGCTGGGAGAGATCTACGAGGCGCAGGGCGCCTACGCGAATGCCGCGGACGCGTTTGGACGGGCCGCGGCGCTCGAGCCCGGGGAGGCGCTCGATCGGCGCATCGACGAGCTGCGGGAGAAGGCGGCCTTTGCCACGATGCCCGAGGAGTACCGCTCGATTGAAGCGGCGCCGGCGGTCACGCGCGCCCAGCTCGCCGCGCTCTTCGGGGTGCGGCTCGACGATCTCCTGAAGCGCGCGCGCCGCAGCAATCCGGTCGTCATGACCGACACGCGCGGCAACTGGGCCGGGCCGTGGATCCAGGCGGTCTCGAGGGCGGGCATCATGGACCCGTACCCGAACCACACCTTCCAGCCCGGCGCCCTCGTGCGGCGCAGCGATCTCGCGCTTGCCTCGTCGCGGGCCCTCTCGCTGATTGCCGCGGAGCGCCCGCGCCAGGCCGCCGCGTGGCGGGAAGCGCGAGTCCGCTTTTCGGATCTCCCGCCCGGCCACTTGAGCTACCCGGCGGCCTCCGTCGCCGTGCAATCGGGTGTGATGGCGGCGGGGGCGGAGGGCGCGTTCCAGCTGTCGCGGCCGGTCACCGGCGCCGAAGCGGTCGCCGCGATTCGAAAGCTGGAAGATCTCGCCGGCCGCAGACCGCGATGAGCCTGACGGCCGCGAACCAGCTGACGCTGCTGCGCATGCTGCTGGTTCCGCCGTTCGTCATCCTGATGCTCTACAACCATCAGGGATGGGCGCTCCTCACCTTCTTGGCAGCCGCCGTCACCGATCTCCTCGACGGGCTGATCGCCCGCCGCACCGGCCAGAAGACGACGCTTGGCGCCTGGCTCGACCCGATGGCGGACAAGCTGCTGCTCGTCTCCATGTTCGTGATGCTGACGCTGCCCGGCATCGGGTCGGCCAACCGCCTGCCGCTCTGGTTCACCGTCCTCGTCCTCAGCCGCGACATCACGATCGTGCTCACCGTCGCCGTCGTGAACCTCGCCGTGGGCCGCCGAACGTTCAGGCCTTCGATCTTCGGCAAGGCCGCCACGGCCACCTACGTGATCACCGGCGTCGTCACGCTGTACTTCAACTTCAGGGGGGTGCCGTCCGGCATGGTGACCGTGCTCGTCTACGCGTCGCTCGTGATCTCGGTGATTTCGGCCTTCGATTACCTGGTCAAAGTCGTGCGCCTGGGCCACCCGGCGTAGCCGCGGAGCTGCTTGTCTGTGGGGCAGCGCCGCCGAATTCGACCGGCGCTGCGAGGACACGGAGGCACGGAGGGGGGAGAGCATCGCAGCTGGGACCGGCGTGCCGGCGCACCGCCGACCGAGGTCGGCGGTGATGCGAACGTCGGGATCCGGGCCATACGAGCCGCTTGGAATGCTGGGGCGGCTCGTATG
>JALZOC010000057.1:5082-9434 GCA_030857365.1 Acidobacteriota bacterium | reverse complement strand
ATACAAAAGCGCGTCCGGCGCCCCCGGCCGCGGAAGGTCCCCGCCGCGCCCCCGGAGACCGCCGCGAGGATCGGGTGCGCATGTCCAAGCGCCGCGCCACGATCGCCAGGCGCCTCGTGGAGGTGCAGGGCACCGCGGCGATGCTCACGACGTTCAACGAGGTGGACATGACCGCCGTCATGGCGCTCCGTGAGCGGCACAAGCAGCCCTTCAAGGACCGGCACGGCGTCAGCCTTGGCATCGCCTCGTTCTTCGTGAAGGCGTCGATCGGCGCACTCAGGGCGTTTCCGCGCATCAACGCGGAGATTCAGGGCGACGAGATGGTGCTCAAGCACTACTACGACATTGGTGTCGCCGTCGGCGCGAGTGAAGGGCTCGTCGTTCCCGTCCTGCGCGACGCCGATCAGATGTCGTTCGCCAGCATCGAGCAGCAGATCCGGGACTTCGCTCGCCGGGCCGAGGACGGTTCCCTGTCGCTCGCCGATCTGAAGGGCGGCACGTTCACGATCACCAACGGGGGGGTGTTCGGATCGCTGCTGAGTACGCCCATCCTGAATCCTCCCCAGGTCGGCATTCTCGGGCTGCACGCAATCCAGCAGCGCCCCGTCGCGCAGAACGGGCAGGTGGTCATCAAGCCGATGATGTACGTCGCCCTCACGTACGACCACCGCATCGTCGACGGATCCGAGGCGGTGCAGTTCCTCGTCCGGGTGAAGCAGCTCGTCGAAGATCCCGGCGCGTTGCTCCTTGATTAAGGACTCACAGGAGATTAGGAGTTCAGAAGGATCATTACCTTCTTCTGATCTTGTGATCTCCTGTGAATTCGATGTTCTCTTCGAGTGATCGCCCCTTTCCACGCGTGCTACGATCGGCGCTCCAAAGAATCGAACCCTGCAGAACGCGGTAGAACTTGTCGAGCTATACAGCCAAAGACATAACCGTCCTCGAGGGACTCGAGCCGGTGCGCAAGCGCCCGGGAATGTACATCGGCGGCGTTGGTGCCTCCGGCCTGCACCATCTCGTCTGGGAGATTCTCGACAACTCCATCGACGAGGCGATGAACGGGTACGCCTCCAACATCACGGTGACGCTGCACGAGGACGGGACTTCGATCACGATAGCGGACGACGGCCGGGGCATCCCCGTCGACAAGCACCCCAAGACGAAGAAGAGCGCCGTGGAGGTGATCTTCACGACGCTGCATGCCGGCGGCAAATTCGAGGCAGGTAACTACAAGACAGCGGGCGGGCTTCACGGCGTGGGCGCCAGTGTCGTCAACGCGCTCTCGAAGGAGCTCGTTGCCACGATGCGCCGGGACGGCGCCGAGTGGGAGCTGCGCTTCAAGCAGGGGCAGCCAGTCGGCGCACTCAAGAAAAACGGACCCGCCAGGGGCACCGGCACCGCGGTGTTCTTCAGGCCGGACTCCACCATTTTCCCGAAGATCGAGTTCGACCCGGAGACGATCAAGCAGCGCCTCGAGGTGTCCAGCTATCTCCACAAGGGCGTGAAGATCGTCTTCGACGATGCGACGCGCAACGAGAAGCAGACCTTCCAGCACTCGGAAGGGCTGGCGGACTACCTGAAAACGATCCTGCGGGACCGGGCGGCGACCCCGGTGCACGAGGCGCCGTTCACGCTGTCGAAGGACGGCGACGACACGGGGATGCGTATCGACGTCGCCCTGCAGTGGACGCAGTCGACCGACGAGCACGTGCGCAGCTACGTCAACGGGATCCCGACCGGTTCGGGCGGTACCCACGAGAGCGGGTTCCGCTCGGGGCTCGGGAAGGCGGTCCGCAACTTCATCGACACGCACAATCTCTCGCCGAAAGGGGTCACGCTCACCGCGGAGGACATCCGCGAAGGGCTGGTGGCCGTTCTCAGTATTTTCGTGGCGGAGCCCCAGTTCCAGGGGCAGACGAAAGACCGCCTCAACAACCCCGAGGTGATGTCGGCGGTCGATTCGCAGCTCCGCCCCGCGCTCGAACACTGGATGAACACGAACACCAGCGTCGCCGAGTCGATCGTGGCGCGCGTGATCCTCGCTGCACGCGCCCGCGAGGCGAGCCGCGCGGCGCAGCAGGAAGTCACGCGGAAGAGTGCCACGTCGGGGCGGCTCACCCTGCCAGGGAAGTTGAGCGACTGCACCTCCCCGGGTCTCGCCGACAGCGAGCTCTTCATCGTCGAAGGGGATTCGGCCGGTGGGTCGGCCAAGCAGGGGCGCGACCGGAGCCGCCAGGCCATTCTGCCGCTGCGCGGCAAAGTGTTGAACACGGAGAGCGCCTCGCTCGCGAAAGTGCTGGAGAACAAGGAGCTCTCCGACCTCGTGACCGCGCTCGGATGCGGGCTGGGGAAGAACTTCGACCTGGCCCGGCTTCGATACGGGCGCGTCATCATCCTGTCGGACGCCGACTCGGACGGCCATCACATCGCGACGCTTCTCCTGACGTTCATCTACCGGCACATGCCCGGACTCATCGCAGCGGGGCGCGTGTTCCTGGCACAGCCGCCGCTCTACAGGCTCGACGTGGGGAAGGAGACGTTCTGGGCGCTGGACGATGCGCATCGGGACCGGATCCTGAAGCTGCATGGCAACGGCCGATCGAATCCGGAGATTACGCGCTTCAAGGGGCTCGGCGAGATGATGCCGAAGGTCTTGTGGGAGACCACGATGAACCCGAGAACCCGGCGCCTGCTGCGCGTCGAAATCCTGGACCAGATCACGACCGACCGCGTGATCAACGAGTTGATGGGGAAGGACCCCGGCGCCCGCTTCCGCTTCATCATGGATCGTGCGGAGGAGGCGGAGGAGCTGGACGTCTGATGGGGGTTCTACGGGGTTCTGAGCGGTTCGGCAAGGTGTTCGCCTCAGGCGGAACGGCGTAGACTAAGCAGGTGGACCCGACAGGAAACGGCGCACCGCGGCCTTCCGTCGCCGGTGCGCAGCGCGCTGGTGTCGACGAGGGGGACGAGCACGATCGCGCCCTGATACTCGAGCGCCTCCGGTGGAGCGTCGAGGAGCGGCTCGACGCAAATGCATCGTTCCTGCGGTTCTATCTGGCGGTTCGTCCTCATGGCCCGCTCGTCGGCGGAGAGTAATGGCTCCTCTCGACGCCGATGCCATGTTCGGGTGCCTGGACCGCCACGGCGTGCGGTATGTGCTCATCGGCGGCCTGGCGGCCGTTCTCCATGGATCGCCGCTGCCTACCCTCGACGCCGACATCTGCCCGGCCCTAGATCCAGACAATCTGAGACGGCTCGCCCTCGCGCTTGAAGAGCTCGACGCGAGGATCCGGAGTGCAGATGCGGCAGGGGGCGTGGCGTTCCCGCGCGATGCCGCGTTTCTCGGCGGAATAGAGTTGCTGAATCTCGTCACACGCGCAGGCGATCTCGATCTCGCGTTCGCTCCGGCCGGCGGGGCTGGGTATGAGCAGCTCGCACCGAGGGCGCTGCCGGTCCGGATCCGGGATGTGACGATCGCCGTCGCCGCACTCGAAGATGTCATCCGGTCCAAGGAGGCCGCCAACCGGCTCAAGGATCAGCGCAGCCTACCGCTCCTGCGCCAGCTGCTCGAGGAGCTCCGGCGACGCGGCCAGGCCTGAAATTTGGCGCTCGTCTCGGAGACCATCTACGGCACGCCGGCGAGCACACGGGACCCGCGCGGTTTTTTTTCGCCCACGGCGGAAAAGACGGATTCGCTCACCCGATGGACACCGGGATGTATGACACGACGGTCGAAGTGCTCCGGCACGCCGTGAATCGAGCCGGCATCGATCGTTCCGAGCGCGTGCAGGCGCTGAAGCGGCTGGTGCGGTTCGGGGAAGCGCGGGTGCGGTCGCGCCTCGCGGCGCCCTCGGCCAGGGAGCCCGATCCCGATCCGAGCGAGAGAGATCACTCCTGATGCCTGGCGGCTGGCTCATGGTGCTCTGCGTCCTCCTGTTCGTCAGGGAGCCGTTGCGGTTTGCGCGTGAGTTGACGGCGTCACTGGATACGCTCGGGATGCGAGGCGTGCCGGCGCTCGTCGAGCTCGCGGCGCACGCCGTCACCGCGATCGTCACGGTCGCGGCCGGGTGGGGGCTGTGGCTCCGACATCCGCACTCACCCGCCCTTGCCGGCGTCGCCGTGGCCGCGTCGGCGGCGGTCACCGTGCAGTCGCTGTACTGGACTAGCCTGCCGGGCGGTGCGGTGCCCGGCGAACAGCTTCCGCTGTCGCTCGTCGCAATCGCGCACGCGGCGGGCTGGATCGCCTACCTCCGGTACTCGCGTCGTGTGCGGGCGTGGTGCGAATGAGTTCCGGCTGCTGCCGCCGATTCCCGAGCTGATGACGGTCTCGAGTCGTCACGAATGGGGAC
>JALZOC010000057.1:0-5072 GCA_030857365.1 Acidobacteriota bacterium | reverse complement strand
AGATTACCGGTCCAGGTGGACCCGAGGTGCTCCAGCCGGCGAGGCGACCGACTCTCGTCACGAATGGGGACACTCACCTTTAGGCTAAGTCGTTGATCCTGAAGGGGCAGATCTCAGCCCCTTTCGCTACATGCATTTAGCGTAAAGGTGAGTGTCCCCATTACGCGCGGCGGAGGCGGTTCTGGCGCGCGATCTCCCAGGCGATGATGGCCACGAGGGCCCCCCCGCCACCCCTTCGGCAGCGGGTCCGGTGGAAGCCCGACGATCCCAGTGGCGAGTCGGCGACTCCCGTGCGCCTGGTATCTACTGCAGCTGGAGACCGGAGGGCAGGCGGGGGGACGAGATGAGCTTGTGGAACTCCTCCCAGCGCTCCGCCGGTCTGGCGGCCGTGCCGCCCTGTGCCTCGATGTACCGGCGCACCATGTCCTTGCCCAGGTTGTAGTTGATCACGTAGCTTCGATACTTGTCGAAAAACTTCACGCGCTGAACGGCACGTGCGCGCGGCATCAGGGCATAGCGCTCCAGCCAGGCGGCGGCCTCCGCGGCGTCGATGCGCCCGTCGAGGTAGCGCCGCGCCGCTTCGTTGCCCGCATAGGCCAGCTGATCGACGAGGGCCTGCGTCTCGTAGTACTCAGCGGCCCGGCCAGCATCGAGCCCCGCCGCGGGGAAGAGCACCGATCGTTCAAAGGCCAGGCGCTGCTCGCCCGGGAACGCGACTTCGATCCCGAAGTTCGCCGTCCCCTCGGCAATCAGCGACTGCGGCGAGAACAATGGGTACACCGTGAATTCGATCCAGCCGCGCTCCTTCACGAGGTGCTGCTCGAGGAGCACGTTGTAGGCGTGATGCCCGGGGTACCCCTCGTGGCAGGCAAGATCGACCGCGCGATCGATGTAGATGGGCAGGTCGGTGTTCACCTGGATCACGCTGCGGAGATTCCCCTGGTACCAGTTGTAGCCGCTCCAGGGCTTGTTGGTCACGTATTCGACCGTGAACGTCTCCCCCGCCGGGAGCGCCATGTGGGCGCGCGTGCGGTCGGCGCACGCCTGGATCGCAATCCTGAACACCTCGTCCAGACGCGCCGGCGGGATCACGAACGCGCGGCGGAACGCGTCGTAGCGCTCCACGAGCGGCCCGGTCCCCGGGAACCGTTGCTCCAGTCGATCGAGGATCTGCCGGAAGTGCGATTCGGGCAGCGTCGGCGCGACAGCATCGTAGAGCGCCTGGCTTTCCTGATCGAACGACAGGCGCTCTCCGCTCAGCATCCGCACCCGGGCTCGCAGCGCTGACAGCTGCCCCCGGAGGTAGTGCAGCCGCAGGCCCTCGATTTCCCCAGAGGGGAGGCGCTCCCGTCCCAGCGTCTCGACCAGGTCCGCCGCCCGCGCCGCGATTTCGGAAAGCGATAGCTTGCTCGTTTCCGATTGCTCCTTCCATGCCGGGGGCCCGTAATATGCATCGACATAGTCACGGTCGTGCTGGCCCAGGGCAAGCACGAGCTTCACGTACTGCTCGGCGATCGTCTCCATCGTCGGTGCTTTCGGCCACTGGCCCGTGGCGCGTTGCTGCGGGGTTGATTGCTGCGGGGTGGAGGGCTCGACGCCGGCCCGGGGGAGGGACATCCCGGCGACAACGGCGCAGCAGACGGTGACGGCCACCAGGCACTTCATGAGTACTCTCGCGTTCCAGCTCGGTCGGTCCAGAAGCACCCGCGCTTCACGCTTGGTACTGTAACAGGCGGTTTCCGGTGAGGTCTCCAGTTTCCTTATGCGAGCGCTCTTCTACTCTCTTCTCGGCTACTTCCTGACCCCCTTCGGCCTGGTGCTCATGGGCGCGCTCGACTCGTCGCTGGTATTTTTCCTGCCGCTCGGGATCGATTTCGTCGTGATCATCCTGACCGCACGTCATCCCGAGCTGTTCTGGCTGTATGCGATCCTTGCGACGGTCGGCTCGCTCATCGGGGCTGCCCTGACGTTCTGGATCGGACGGAAAGTCGGGGAGCACGGGCTGTCTCGCTTGATCAAGCCCTCTCGCCTCAAACGTATCCAGCAGCGCGTCAGCGAAAAGGCCGCCGTGAGCGTTGCGGCGCTGGCCATCATCCCGCCCCCGTTTCCGTTCACGGCATTCGTCCTGACGAGCGGCGCCTTCCGCGTCAATCCATGGAGCTTCTTCCTCACGCTTTCCGGGGTGCGGCTGCTGCGGTTCATGGTCGAAGGAGCGCTTGCGGCGCATTACGGCCGCGGCATCCTCGCGTGGATGGAGTCGACGACCTTCACCATCATCATCAGCGTGATGATCGCGCTGGCGGTGATCGGCACGGTGGTCTCGGGCATCGCGGTGTATCGCGGCACGAAGAAGGGCTCCGGATCTCAGGTCCTGAATCGCAGCAGCACCGCCACTCCGCCGTAAGCGGCCAGCAGCGACGGGTCCTCGATGAAGGTGATCCGCGCGGAGGTCTGCTTCGCCTGGAACACAGGCGCAAGTACTGTGCCTGCCCTTTTGCGGGTCCGGCGGTGCGCGGATAGACTAGCCCCGGCCCCGAGACATGCCTATCCACCACATGCCCTACTGGCTCGACCGTACCTCGAAGGCCCGTCGTCCCTCGTATCCTCCCCTGCGCGGAAACGTCGACACGACGGTGGTGATTGTGGGCGGCGGGCTGACCGGTTGCGCGTGCGCCCTCGCGTTTGCCACGGCAGGGGTCAAGGTGGTCCTGCTCGAGGCCGAGGCGATCGGGCAGGGGGGAACCGCACGGGGACTCGGAGTCGTGCGAGAAGATTTCGACGCACGCTTCAGGGATACGGTCGCTGCCCATGGCCTCGCGGCCGCGGGGACGATGTGGCAGGGCTTTCGGGCGGCATCTCTCGAGCTGCCGGCCGTCCTTCGCCGCCTTGACGCCCGGTGCGATCTGGCGCCGGAGGACCTTTTGAGTTTTGCGCCCCTGGATCCGGACAGCGGTCGGGCGCTCCAGCGGGAGTACAAGGTGCGAAGGGACGCGGGGCTCCGTCACAGCTGGCTGACCCCGGCCGCGTTCGCCCGCGAAACGGCGCTCGACAGCGGCGGCGCCATCCGGACGCGCGGCTCGAAGCTCGATCCCTATCGCGCCTGCCTGGCTCTTGCCGCTGCGGCCAGGGGGCGGGGCGCCACGGTTCATGAGCGCTCCCGCGTAGAGCGGATCCGTGCCGGCCAGAAGCATGTGGAGGTCGCGACGAATGCCGGTGTGGTGCGGGCGGCGACCGTCCTGATCGCCACGTCAGCGCCCCTCACCGATCTCCGCGCGCTGCGGCGACACCTGAAGCCCCACCTCGACTATTCCGTTCTGACCGCACCTGTTCCGGCGTTCGTACGGCGCTCGATGGGACGTCGCACGGCAGCGCTTCGCAAGGACTCCAGACCGCCGCAGTTCCTGCGATGGGTCGCAGGCGACCGCGTGCTGGTGTCGGGCGGCGATCAGGCGGAGCTGCCTGCGCGCGCCCGCGAGAAAGCGCTGGTACAGCGCACGGGGCAACTGATGTACGAGTTGTCCCTGCTCTACCCGGACATTTCCGGCCTCGCTGCTGAATCGGCCTGGGACACCATGCACTATGAGACCCCCGACCACCTGCCGTTCGCGGGTCTCCACCGCAATTTCCCTCGACACCTGTTCGCGATGAGCGGCGGGAGGCACGGTGCGGCCTTCCCCTGGCTGGCGGCCCGCGTCCTGCTCCGATCGTTTCAGGGAGCGCCCGCGAAGGGGGACGAGTTGTTCGGCTTCTCACGCGTGCTGTAGCTCGTGCCACTTGTCACGTGCGACGTGCTGGTCCGGTCACGCGCCGAAAATCCCTCTGAACGCCTGGTGGATGTCCGGGTACCGGAAGTGATACCCGAGCGCCTGGGCGCGCGCCGGAAGGACGCGCTGCCCCGTCAGGACGAGGGGGCCGGCCATTTCGCCGAGCAGCAGCTGGAGCGCAAACGCCGGTGCGGGCACGAAGCCGGGGCGCCCGAGCGCGGCGCCGAGCGCTCGTGCGAACTCCCGGTTCGTCACGGGCCCCGGAGACGTCGCATTGATCGGCCCGGCGGCCGCCGGCGTGTCCACGATCCATCGCACCAGCTCGATCCAGTCGCGCCGATGAATCCAGGACATATACTGCCCCCCGGATCCGAGGGGTCCTCCCGCGAAGAACCGGAACGGCGTGATCATCCTGGCGAGTGCGCCTCCGGACTTCTCGAGCACGATCCCGGTGCGCAGCAGGACCACACGACTCGAAGCCGTTGCCGCGCGGGCTGCTTCGGCTTCCCAGTCCTGGCACACGTGCGCCATGAAATCGTCGCCGGGCGCGGACGACTCGGTTTTCGGCTCGTCTCCGGAAGGGCCGTAGTAGCCAACCCCGCTCCCGCTCACGAACACGGCCGGCCGTGCCGCCGCGCCGGATATTGCCGCAACCAGGCTGCGCGTGGGGACGATCCGGCTGTCGCGCAGCTGCGCCTTGCGTTGAGGCGTCCACCGGCGATCCCCGATACCTTCGCCCGCCAGGTTGATGACGGCATCGGCGCCGTCGACAACGGCGGCCCACGGGCCGCTCCGTCCGTCCGGCCTCCAGCCGACCCGCGTGATGCCCGGAACGCCGGTGCCGGAGTCGTGCTGCGCCTCGCCGGCCGGCAGTCCGCGGGTCAGGATCCGGACATCGTGCCCGTCCTCCGCGTACGCCTCGGCGAGCGGGCTTCCGAGGAAGCCAGTGCCCCCTGCTATGACGATTCGCTTCGATGTCGTGGACAGAGCCATAGTGGACGCGTTCTCTCGGCGTGGTGTGTGTGACGATCCTGCCCGCCGCAGAGTTTGCACTATAATGAGGCTCGCTCCCCAGTTGAGAAAGTTTTAGAGGTATTCATGCGCACATGGGTTCGCGCAGGGATTCTTGCGTCTGCCCTCTCCGCGGCCCTCGTCGTCGGGACCGCAGGGGAGCTGTGGAGCGACGTGTCGCCCGCCTCGGTGACTCCCGCCGGAGAGGTGATCCCCGTTCCCTCCAATGTGAAGGCCGCCGGCGTGCCGCCGATTCCCGCCTCGCTTCCCGAGGCGCTGCTTCCCTACGGTTCGTCC
>JALZOC010000520.1 GCA_030857365.1 Acidobacteriota bacterium | reverse complement strand
CAGCATCTGGTCGGCGACGCCGCGCGCCCCCGACTCCTGTGCCAGCGCGATCATCTTCCGGCGGCCCTCCCGTCCTTCCTGCGTGTCGGCCTGCGCCTTCGTGTCGGCGAGGACCAGGCCCGTGACGCGCTGCGGTGCACGCCGGAAGAGCGCGAAGGCGACGTAGCCACCCATCGACAACCCGACGATCACGGCTGCGCGGATTTCGAGCGCGTACATCAGGCCGTCGACGTCGCCGGCAGCCTCGTCGAGCGTCGGCGGTGGCGATCCGGATGGTCGAGGGGACAGCCCGAAGCCCAGCAGGTCAGGCGCCACCATCCGCCACCCCGACGGGACCTGCGCCAGCTGCGGCCGCCACATGTCCGCGTTCAGCGGGAAGGCGTGGAGAAGAACGATCGGACGCCCGGCGCCGGCTTCCAGGTACCGCGTCGTCCGCCCGGCGAGCGTCACTCGTGCTTCGCGAATCATCCCTCGATGATACCGGGCGTCGCCTGGTCGTGGCGCGCTGGGGCATAATCCGGGCACGAATGCTTGCTGATGTGGTGCGCCGCTTCGCGATGCTCTCTCCGGGCCAGCGGCTGCGCTGGGGCGCTGTCGCGCCTGCCGGGCTCTTCGCCGCAGTGCTCGAAGGGGTGGGCGGTGCCCTGGTGTTCGCGCTCCTCACGCGGATCCTCGATCCGTCGCCAGGCGGCTCCAATGCGGTCATGGCGTTCATCGGCGCACGCCTCGAGGGAGACGATCAGCACAGCACGGTGATCAGGCTGGCGGCCTGCGCCGCGGCCGTGCACATCGCGAAGAACGTTCTGCTGCTGATCCTTGCCACCTGGCGCACCCGCCTCGTGGCGTACGATACGGCCGCCACGGTGCTGACCGAAGCGGGTGAAGGCGGTGCGCATACTCGGCCGCACACAATTCTTCGTCGACACGTTCGCGGCCGACGCGCGCGAATGCGCCCGGCTCGACAGTCGGCGCGGCGCGTGTGACGCGGCTCCCCGCATTGCGCAGCAGATGAACAGCGTGAGGTGGAGCCTCGGGGCGAGCGCCTCGCTGGCGGCGGACCTTCGCCAGCTGGAGCCCGTTGGGCCGCCCGCCAGCCCGTCGGAACGCCTGGACTTCCGCCACGAGATCCGGGCCACCGGCGTGTCCTTCTCTTACGACGGGGCTCCCGCGCCGGTGCTGCGCGACGTGAATCTGTCGATTCGACGCGGCGAATCGGTCGCCATCTTCGGGGCTACCGGCGCGGGAAAAACCACGCTGGTCGATATCCTCATCGGGTGGCTCGCTCCCTCCCATGGCCGTGTGACGGTGGACGGCGTCCCGATCGAGAGCCGGACATCGGCATGGCAGGCGGCGATCGGCTACGTGCCGCAGTCGCCGTTCCTGCTCGACGACACGGTCCGGCGAAACGTTGCGCTTGGCATCCGGGACGAAGATGTGGACCAGCAGGCTCTGGAGCGTGCCGTCAGCATCGCGCGTCTCGATGGCGTGCTGCGGGGGTTGCCGGAGGGGCTCGACACGACGATCGGCGAGCGAGGGATACGGCTGTCGGGCGGCGAGCGTCAGCGCGTCGCCATCGCGAGGGCGTTGTACCGCGATCCCGCGCTCCTGATTTTCGACGAGGCCACGTCATCTCTCGATCCTGCGACCGAGCGCGAGGTGACCGAGGCCATCGAGATCCTGAGCGGTGCACGGACGGTGATCGTCATCGCCCATCGGCTCACGACGGTCGAACGCTGTGACCGCCTTCTCGTCCTTATCGACGGAACCATCACCGCGTCGGGATCCTACGGCGAGCTTGCCGCTGGCAGCGAAGCGTTTCGCCGCCTGGCCGCGCTCGGCTAACAGACTCAAGCAGTTACCGTAAAGGTGAGTGTCCCCGTCAGACGAAGCGGGTGAGCGTGACGTCGAGCGCGCGCTGCTGGCCGTCGCCGCGATGCCACTGTACGAGGATGGGGCTCTGGTAAGTACCTTCGACGATCGCGCCGTGCCCGGGCCGGGCACGATCGGAAACCAGCAGGCTCACGGAGCGCTTCATCCGGAGGAAGCGGGCGGCCGGCATCGCGATAGCCCGTGAGAGGACATCTTCGACGAGCGACTCGCGAAAACCGAGAGCGTCCACCAGCCTGTTGAACACGCGCACCAGGTCGTACTTCGCGTAATCGAGCGTCTTTGCCGGGATCGCGCGCGGGTTCCCGAGCATGTGTCCGGCTTTTTCCGCCATGAACCGCACCGGATCGCGCAGGACCTCGGACAGATCGTGGCGCATCAGCAGCGTCTCGTACTCGTTCACCGTCAGCCCGGCGTGCCGTTCGCCGGAGCCGAGCGACAACCGGATGCGCCCCTTCGTGACCGCATGGTGCGCGAGCAGTTCCGCGCACTGGTCGTACACACCGAGCCGCGGATCCTTGAGGTTCACCGATTCGATGCTGTGACCCGACACGGGCACCACGACGCGCGCGTTGGCGACGGTTTCTTCGGCCGAGTAGCCCAGGACCGTGGTGTGCCGGGTTCTGGACCGGCCGCTGTGAACGCCGTCCAGGTCGATGAACGACATCGGCTCACCGGGACGGTTCAGATACGCCACGCACGTCCGCAGTGCGCCTGCCATCACCGCGAGATGGGAATCTGCATTCCTCGGCTCGGCGGGCCGCTGCGCCTCGGAGAGTTCCGTGCGCCGCTCGATCTTGTCGTGTTCGTAGCCGGCGCCCTCCGGAAACATCGTCCTGAACAGATCGATGTACGGCATGACGCCCGCCCGGTTCTGATTGAGCCGTGCCGCCACGCCCTGATCCAGGTAGCCGGCGGTCGTGTGAAAGGAACAGCACAGCGCGCGCGGGTATCGATTGAGCGCATCGCCGTGGCGGGCAAAGACCTCGCCCCGGACGTCGAATACGTCGACGCGAGCCCGCGGGGTCAGTTCGAGCGAGAACTCGACAGGGGTCGCTGGCATCAACAAGGCGCCATGGCGCCAACTCCGACCTCGGCCGCAGAGTGCGGTCGAGCCCTAAGAATAACACGGAGCGGAGGTTAGCCGTCTCAGCGAGGAGAGCGCCCGCCGGAACCGCGGCGAGGACCGCCGAACCGGTTCGGGCGCCCCTGCGCGCCCGGACGTCCCTGCGCCGGACGCCCTGCCTGTTGCGGCCCGGGAGCGGAGGCGTGCCCCCGCTGGTGCGCCGAGCGCCGGGCGGCGTTGATCGCCGCCCGCCCACGCTCGGCGCGCTTCCGCGCCCTGATCTCCGCGATCCGATCGGCGAGCGGGATCTCGAG
>JALZOC010000519.1 GCA_030857365.1 Acidobacteriota bacterium | reverse complement strand
CGTGAAGCCCATCGCGAGCAGCACGAGGTCGGCTTCGATCTCGAAGGCTGTCTCGGGCGCGGGCACGAAGCGGAACCGCCCGCCCTCGGTCCGCATCTCCCCGTTCACCGCCGCGATGCCCGACACCCGGCCGGTCGCGTCGGTGAGGAATCGCTCGGTGGAGACCGAGTACACGCGCTCGCCGCCCTCGTCGTGCGCCGCCGAGCTGCGGAGGATGGCCGGCCACTGCGGCCACGGGTTGTCGGCCGCGCGCGTGACGGGCGGCCGCGGCAGGAGCTCGAACTGCGCCACCGAGCGGGCTCCCTGCCGGTGCGCGGTGCCGAGGCAGTCGGCCCCGGTGTCGCCTCCGCCGATGATGACGACCCGCCGCCCTTCCGCGGAAATCATCGACGAGGGATCGAGCCTGTCCCCTTCGCAGAGCCGATTCTGCAGGGTGAGATAGTCGACCGCGAAATGAATGCCCGCCGCCTCGCGGCCGGGAATCGGGAGGTCTCGCGGGGTCGTGGCCCCGCCGCACAGCACGGTGGCGTCGAAGTCGCGGCGGAGCATCGCCACCGGCACATCCACCCCGACGGTGACCCCCGGCCGGAACACGACGCCTTCCTGCGCCATCAGCGCGAGACGGCGATCCAGCAGGTGCTTCTCCATCTTGAACTCGGGGATGCCGTAGCGGAGCAGGCCGCCGATGCGGTCGGCGCGCTCGAACACGGTGACGCTGTGGCCCGCCTGATTCAGCTGGTCTGCCGCGGCGAGCCCGGCCGGCCCCGACCCCACGACGGCCACCCGTTTCCCGGTGCGCAGCGCCGGAGGCCGGGCGGCAATCCACCCCTCCTCGAAGGCGCGGTCGACGATCGACAGCTCGATGCTCTTGATCGTGACGGGATCGTCGTTGATGCCGAGCACGCACGAGCCTTCGCACGGCGCCGGGCAGAGGCGGCCGGTGAACTCCGGGAAGTTGTTCGTCGCGTGAAGCCGCTCGATGGCCGGCTGCCAGCGGTTCCGGTAGACCAGGTCGTTCCAGTCAGGAATGAGATTGCCGAGCGGACACCCCTGGTGGCAGAACGGGATGCCGCAGTCCATGCATCGCGCGCCCTGCTGCTGCATGTCTTGTTCGGCATGCGGCAGGTACACTTCCTTCCAGTCGCGCACCCGCACCTCCACGGGTCGCGCGGGGGTCTTACCGCGGCCAATCTCCAGGAACCCGGTCACTTTACCCACGCGCCACTCCCACGAGCTCGGCAAACGCGAGCTCCCGCTTCTCGAATCGCGCGCGCGCCTGCGCGACGAGGATCCGTTTGTAGTCCCGCGGAATCACCTTGACGATCCGGGAGCACGTCAGCGGCCACGACGACAGCGCATCGGCCGCCAGCGTGCTGCCCGTATGCCCCGCGTGGCTCGCGATGAGCCCGCGCACCAGCTCGACGTCCTCCGGATCCTCCAGCCGCTCCAGGTCCACCATGCTGGTGTTGCAGCGCCGCGCGAACAGCCCATCGGTGTCGACCACGTAGGCGACCCCCCCGCTCATGCCGGCGGCGAAGTTCCTCCCGGTGCGGCCGAGCACCACGACGCGGCCGGCCGTCATGTATTCGCACCCGTGATCGCCCACCCCCTCGACCACCGCGTGGGCGCCGCTGTTCCGGACGGCAAACCGCTCCCCCGCGATCCCACGCACGTACGCCTCGCCGCCCGTCGCACCGTAGAGCGCCACGTTGCCGATGATGACGTTGTCCTCCGGCACGAACGTGCTCGCCGCCGGCGGGTAGACGAGCAGCCGTCCGCCCGAGAGCCCCTTGCCCCAGAAATCGTTCGCATCCCCTTCGAGACTGAGCGTGACTCCACGGGGGACGAACGCGCCGAAGCTCTGGCCGGCCGTGCCGGTGAAATGGATCCGGATCGTGTCGTCCGGCAGTCCCTCGCCGCCGTATCGCCGGGTAATCTCGTAGCCGAGCATCGTGCCGGCCGCGCGGTTGGCGTTGCGGATGGGCCGGTGCAGCGTCACCGGTTCCCTGCGCTCGAGCGCCGGCGCCGAGGCCGCAATGAGCTCGCGATCGAGCACCTGATCGAGGCCGTGGTCCTGCGCGCGGATCGACCGCAGCGAAGCGCCCTGGGGGATCACCGGCTGGTGAAGGATCCGCGACAGGTCGACGCCCGCGGCCTTCCAGTGATCGACGGCCGGCTTCACATCGAGGCGGTCGGCGCGTCCGATCATCTCGTCGAGCGTGCGGAATCCGAGCTCCGCCATCAGCTCGCGGACGTCCTCGGCGACGAACCGGAAGTAGTTCTCGACGAACTCGGGCTTGCCGGTGAACCTGGCGCGCAGCGCCGGGTCCTGCGTCGCGATGCCCACGGGACACGTGTTCAGGTGGCAGACGCGCATCATGATGCAGCCCGACACCACCAGCGCGGCGGTCGAGAACCCGAACTCCTCCCCACCGAGCAGGGCCGCGACGACCACGTCCCGGCCCGTCTTGAGCTGGCCGTCGACCTGCACGACGATGCGGTCGCGAAGGTTGTTGAGGAGCAGCACCTGCTGCGTCTCGGCGAGGCCGAGCTCCCACGGCGTGCCGCTGTGCTTGATCGCCGTGAGCGGCGAGGCCCCCGTGCCGCCGTCGTGCCCGGAGATGAGCACGACGTCGCCGTGCGCCTTGGCGACTCCGGCGGCAATCGTGCCCACGCCCACCTCCGCCACGAGCTTCACGTGCACGCGGGCGACGGGGTTCGCGTTCTTCAGGTCGAAGATCAACTGCGCGAGATCCTCGATCGAATAGATGTCGTGGTGCGGCGGAGGGGACAGCAGCGTGACGCCGGGCGTCGAGTGCCGCACCTTGGCGATCCAGGGGTACACCTTCGGCCCGGGCAATTGTCCGCCCTCGCCGGGCTTGGCCCCCTGCGCCATCTTGATCTGCAGATCGTCCGCGTTCACGAGGTATTCGCTCGTGACCCCGAACCGCGCCGAGGCGACCTGCTTGATGGCGCTCCGGCGCGAATCGCCGTTGGGGTCCGGAATGTTCCGGGCGGGATCCTCCCCACCCTCCCCGGTGTTGGACTTCGCGCCCAGCCGGTTCATCGCAATCGCGATCGTCTCGTGCACTTCCTGGCTGATGGACCCGTAGGACATCGCCCCGGTCGCAAACCGCTTGACGATCGCCTCGACAGGTTCCACTTCGTCGAGCGGCACGGGCGTACCCGGTCTGAACGTGAGCAGCCCGCGCAGCGTGCCGAGCCTGCGGCTCTGGTCGTTGACCAGGGCGGTGTACTCACGGTACACCCGG
>JALZOC010000518.1 GCA_030857365.1 Acidobacteriota bacterium | reverse complement strand
CCGCGGAGCACACGGCACGGCGCGAGGAGTTCGAGGCGGCCCGCGCGGCGCGAGACGCCGACAAGGCGGCGAGGCAGCTCGAGGCGGCGCGACAGGCGCTCGCGGCGGCACAGCAGGAGTTCGAAGACGCGGAGGCCGCTGTCTCGAAAGCCCTGCGCCTCAAGGAGGCCGCCGATGCGCGGGCCGCGGCCGCCGAACACGCGCTCGACGCCGTACGGAGGGCCGAGCTTTAGCTCCGCCGACCCGCGTCGTCGTCCACGACGAGGGGGGCTGAACACGCGCGCAGCGGATCTACGGTCGAGTCAACGGCTCACTGACTGGACACACCTGTACTGCCCGAGTACAGTGGCGAGGCAGGTCACGCTCTCCATGTACCCATTGTTGGCACTCAGCCTCAGGCACGACGAGGACGTCGTCGCCGGCCGGCGGAGCGCCGCGCAAGTCGCCGCGCTGCTGAACTTCGACGTCCCGGACCAGACGCGCATTGCGACCGCTGTCTCCGAGATCGTCCGCAACGCGTTCAGGTACGGCGTCGCCGGGACCGTGCAGTTCGAGCTGGACCTCGACGGCCGCCCTCAGCAGCTGCGCGTCCGGGTCGAGGACCGCGGTCCGGGCATTCCGCACCTGCAGGACGTCCTCGGCGGACGGTTCCAATCCGGGACCGGGATGGGTGTGGGCATCTCCGGCGCACGCCGGCTGATGGACCGCTTTGCCATCGAGTCTTCTCCGGAAGGCACGCGAGTCCTCCTGGCGCGCTCGGTGCCCGCGCGCGCTCCCGTGCTGACCCGGGCGCGCGCAGGAGAAATCGCGGCCGCCCTCCGCCAGCGCAAGCCGAGGGGGCTCGTCGAGGAAGTGCAGCAGCAGAATCAGGAGCTGCTGAGCGCGCTCAACGACCTGGAGCTGAAGCAGCAGGAGCTCGCGCGCCTCAATCGCGAGCTCGAGGACACGAATCGCGGCGTCGTGGCACTGTACGCCGAGCTCGACGAGAAGGCGGACCACCTGCGCCGGGCCGACGACCTGAAGTCGCGGTTTCTCTCCAACATGACGCACGAATTCCGCACACCGGTGAACGCCATCATCGGTCTGTGCAACCTGCTCCGCGACGAGCGGGCGCGCGACGGGCGGAAGGTCGAGCCGGAGCTGGACTTCATCCTCAAGGCGGCCGAGCAACTGAGCACGCTGGTCAACGACCTGCTCGACCTCGCAAAGGTTGAGGCCGGGAAGACTGTCGTGAACGCCGAGACCTTCGAGATTCAAAACCTGTTCGGCGCCTTGCGGGGCCTGTTGCGCCCGCTGCTGCTGACCCAGTCGGTCGCGCTCGTCTTCGAGGACGCCGCGGATCTGCCGCCTATTCACACGGATGAAGCGAAGCTCTCGCAGGTGCTCCGCAACCTCATCTCCAACGGACTGAAGTTCACCGAGCGCGGGGAGGTGCGGGTTTCGGCATCGCTCGACGAAGCGGCGGCGCGGTTCACCTTCCGAGTGGCTGATACCGGCATCGGCGTCGCGACCGACGACCAGTCGATCATCTTCGAGGAGTTCGGTCAGATCGAGCATCGCCTCCAGCGGAAGTCGCGAGGGACGGGGCTGGGTCTGCCGCTGGCGCGGCGCCTCGCCGAGCTTCTCGGAGGGGCTCTCACGGTCGCGAGCGAGCCCGGCGTCGGTTCGATATTCTCAGTGGTGATGCCGATGACGTACACCGGCGCTCCGGCGCGGGACCGTCCGATCGAGTGGAACCCCGACCCCGCCAAGGTGCCGCTGCTGGTGATCAACGACGCCCCGGACGCGGCGGCCACGTACGAGAAGATGCTCGGGGCCTCGCACTTCCAGCCCTGTACCGCCCGCAACGCCGGGGAGATCGAAGCGGCACTCGACGCGATGGCTCCCGGTGCTATCGTGATGGAGCTCGCCCCTGAGGGGGCCGCCGACTGGGATCTCCTGATCCGGTTGAGGCGCGACGACCGCACGCGCCACGTGCCGCTGGTCGTCGCCGCGCCCGAGGATGTTCATGGAAAGGCGCTGGCACTCGGCGCCGATGCATGTCTCGCGAGCCCCATGGACCGCCACCGGCTGCTCGACGCCATCGGCAGCCTGCACGCGCGACTCCAGTCGGCGGTTCGCGTGTTGAGCATTGACGACGAGGAGCTCGCGCGATACTTGGTGCGTCAGTGCCTGCCGCTGCCCGGATTCGAGCTGACCGAGGCGCGGGACGGAGCCGAAGGGCTTCGCCGCGCGAAAGCCGATCAGCCCGACGTCATCGTGCTGGATCTCGTGATGCCTGGAATCAGCGGGCAGGAACTGCTGGTGCACCTCCGTGCCGACCCTCTCACCCGGCACATTCCGGTCGTGATCGTCACGGGCGCCAGGCTGCTGCCGGCGGACTTGGAGACGCTCCGCCGCGAAGCGACCGCGGTGATGTCGAAGAGCGACCTGTCGCGCCACACTCTTCCAGACATCGTGCGGAGCTCGGTGCGCCGCGGGATATAATTCCGGCGCCTCTACGCGCGGCACGGGTCTCGCCCTGGGGGCAATGCACAAGGAAGGAGCGGCAAGCACGTATGGCCTCAGAGAGCGGCAATCCCCTCAACGACATCCTCGGACGGGACGAATCGATTCTGCTGCAGCAGTGGGTCGACGGGCAGGTCAACGCGCCCGGCTTCCGCTCGGACCGCACGTCGCGTCAGGAGGTCACGGACCAGTCCCGCCGCTTTCTGTCGCTGCTCGGCGACGCCGCGAAGTCAGGGGAGACCGACATCGAGGCGCCGGCGTGGGTCGGCGCCCGCGAAATGCTCGCCGACCTGTCCTCCGCCCGCGCGCAGCAGGGCTTCTCTTCCTCTGAGACCGCGACCTTCATCTTCTCGCTCAAACAGCCGCTGTCGGACCGCCTCGCGGCCGCACTGCCGGGCGATCCCGACCGGCTGGCGCAGGCCACCTGGAAGGTGAATACGATGATCGATCGCCTCGGCCTCTACACAATCGAGGTGTTCCAGCGCGGCCGCGAGCAGGTGATCGTGCGGCAGCAGCAGGAACTGATGGAGCTGTCGACCCCCGTCGTCACCCTGTGGGAAGGAGTGCTGGCGCTTCCACTCATCGGCACGCTCGACAGCGCGAGAACGCAGGTCGTCATGGAGAGCCTCCTCCAACGGATCGTGGAAAGCGGCGCCGCGATCGCGATCATCGACATCACGATCGCCGAGTCGCGGCGATCAGCGGCGGCGTAGTAACAGCATCAGGTTGTTGGCCGGCATCGCGCGCCGCTCGATCAAGTCGAACC